>DASTOI010000031.1:0-4964 GCA_035762585.1 Myxococcota bacterium | reverse complement strand
CCGACCGCGCTCGACTCGCCGCTGCCCGCTCGCCTCGACGCGGACGGCCGCCTGCGCGTTCAGGTTCGCCCGGGTGAGTGGACGTTGCGCATTCGCTCGCGGCTCACCGAGCGCGCCGACGTGTTCGGCCCACCGAAGCAGCCGAGCGGCGTGCGCTGGGACGGCGCCGAGATCTGGGCCGTCGCGCTCGCCCCGGAGCTGCGGCTCGTCGACGTCGAGGGCGCCCCGGCGATCGACCCGACGCAGACGGAGATGCCGGCGGACTGGCGCGCCTTTCCGGCCTATCGCGTCGACCCCGGAGCGGAGCTTCGCTTCGTCGAGAAGCGGCGCGGAAACGAAGGCGGCGCGGCGGATCAGCTGAAGCTCGCGCGCACTTGGCATCTCGATTTCGACGGCGGCGGCGCGACCGTGATCGACTCCGTGACAGGAACTTTGCGCACGTCCCTGCGGCTCGAGATGGGCGAACGCACCGCGCTCGGCCGCGCTGCGATCGACGGGAAGGATCAGCCGATCACGCAGCGCGCCGGCAGCGAGCGATTGGGGATCGAGACCGCGCTCGGTGCGCTCGCGCTCGAGGCCGACAGCCGCGTCGAGGACGGCGTCACCCGCCTGCCCGCCGTCGGCTGGGATCGCGACTTCGACGCCCTCTCCGCGACCCTGATGATTCCGCCTGGCTATCGGCTGCTGCACGCGACCGGCGTCGACGAGGCGAGCGACACTTGGGTCTCGCGCTGGGATCTGCTGTCGATCTTCTTCGTGCTGCTGATCGGCGTCGCGGTCTGGCGCCTGTTCGGCGCACAGCCGGCCGCCCTCGCGATCGCGGCGCTCACGCTGAGCTGGAACGAGCTCGGCGCGCCGCAGCTGACGTGGCTCGCGCTCGCGGTGCTCGAGGCGCTGCGTCGCGTCGCGCCGCCGGGCCGCCTCGCGCGCGCCGTGCGCTTCGCCTACCTCGCCGCCCTCGTCGTGCTTGCGGTGATCGCCGTGCCGTTCGCGATTCGGCAGGTGCGCGTGGGGCTGTTCCCCGCGCTCGAGCGGCCGTATTACGGCGCTGGAATTCTCGAGGTCCCGGAGGAGGCGTTTCGCCAGCAGGTCGGGGCGCTGGCCAAGCAGACGACGTTGGCTGACACAGCTGCGGGCGCCGCCGATGAGGGCGGCTTGGCGGCGAGGCTGCCGGCCAGCGTGAGCTCGCGGGAAGGCCGGTACGACGACGACTCGAAGTCGAGCCTCGAGCCCGATCCCGCCGCGACGGTGCCGACGGGCCCCGGTCGTCCGGACTGGACCTGGGAGCAGGTCGGGCTCGCGTGGAGCGGTCCGGTGACGCGCGATCAGCAGCTCGGCCTCTGGCTGATCCCGCCGTGGGCGAATGCGCTGCTCGCGGTGCTGCGCGTGTTGTTATTGCTCGTGCTCGCGCGCGAGTTCGCGCTCGCGTGGCGGCGCGGCGAGCGCGGCGGCGATTCGGGGGCCGCCCCCGCGTCCCCGAGCGACGCGCCCGTAGGCGGGTCCGGCGCCGCCGCGCTGCTCCTCGGCTTCGCGCTGCTCGGTCCGACTTCCGCGCGGGCCGACCTGCCGACGCCCGAGCTCCTGGAATCGCTGCGCACGCAGCTGCTGGAGGCCCCCGAGTGTGCGCCGCGGTGCGCGACGCTGACGCGTCTCGCGCTCGGCGTCGCGGGCGAGCGCCTCGAGCTGCGCCTCGCATTCGACGCGGCCGCCGAGACCGGGGTGCCGCTTCCAGGCGGCGGCACGAGCGAAGGGGCGTTCGTGCCGAGCGCGGTGATCGTGGACGGCGAGCGCGCGAGCGCGCTGATGCGCGACGGGGGCGGCGCGCTGTGGCTGCGGCTCGCTGCGGGGCGCCACGAAGTCCAGCTCTCCGGCCCGCTTCCACCGCGCGCGACCGTCGAGCTGCCGCTGCCGCTCGCGCCTCGGCGCGTCTCGCTCGCGCCGCTCGCGGGCTGGGCAGTGGTCGGCATTCAGCCCGACGGCACCGCCGCCGGCGCGCTCCAGCTCGTCCGCGAAGCGCGCGCCGCACGCGCCGACGCGAAGCTCGAGGCCACCGAGATCCCGCCGTTCGTGAGCGTCACGCGCGCGCTCGAGCTCGGACTCAGCTGGCGCGTGCGCACGCGCATCGCGCGCATCGCGCCGGAGCACGGGCCGATCGTCGCGTCGGTGCCGCTGCTGGCGGGCGAGTCCGTAACGACTCCCGGCATCCGCGTGGAACGCGGGCGCGCGCTCGTGACGATCCCCGCCGGCGAGAGTGCGCTCGCCTACGAGTCGTCGCTCGCGATCGCCGAGCGCATCGAGCTCGCGGCTCCGCCGAGCGTGCCGTGGACGGAGGTCTGGCAAGTCGCGGCCGGGCCGCTGTGGCACGTCGAGGCGAGCGGCCTGCCGCCCGTCGACGAGTTGCGCGAAGGCGAGCGCTCGCGCGAGTGGCGCCCGTGGCCCGGCGAGAAGCTCACGCTCGCGACCTCGCGTCCGGCCGGCCACGCCGGCGCGACGCTGACCATCGATCGCAGCACGCTCGCGCTCGCGCCGGGCCTGCGCGCCACCGATGCCACGCTCACGCTCGCGCTGCGCAGCTCTCAGGGCGGACAGCATGCGGTCACGTTGCCCGAGGGCGCGCAGCTGACCTCGCTGCGCGTGAACGGTGAGCCGCAGCCGCTGCGCCAGGAGGAGCGGCGCGTGCCGCTCACGCTCGCGCCCGGATCGCGCGAGGTGGAGCTCGGCTGGCGCGAGCCGCGCGGCATCGGCGCGTTCTTCCGCGGCTCCGCGCTCGATGCGGGCGCTCCCTCCGTCAACGCGAACGTCGAGCTCGCAGTGCCGCAGAACCGCTGGGTGCTGTTCGCCGGCGGCCCGCGGCTCGGCCCGAGCGTGATGTTCTGGTCGACGCTCGCGATCGTCGCCGGCGCGGCGTTTCTGCTCGGCCGCTTCACCTTCACGCCGCTGCGCACGCGCGATTGGCTGCTGCTCGGCGTCGGCCTCACGCAAGCCCCGCTCGCCGCGGCCGCTCCGGTCGTCGCGCTGTTGTTACTGCTCGGGCTGCGCGGGCGTCACGCGGCTCGCTTTTCCGCGCTGCGGCCGCTCGCGTTCGGCTTTCTCCAGCTCGCGCTGGTCGGCCTCGCGTTGGTGGCGGCCGCCTGCCTCGCCTTCGCCATTCAGCACGGCCTGTTGGGGACACCCGAGATGCGCATTGCCGGCAACGGCTCGAGCTCGTTCGCGCTGCGCTGGTATCTCGATCGCGCGGCGCCGGAGCTGCCGGCGCCGTGGGTGATCTCGCTCTCGATCTGGTGGTATCGCGCTGCCATGCTGGCGTGGTCGATGTGGCTTGCGCTCGCGCTCGTGCAGTGGGCGCGCTGGGGATTCGCGCAGTGGAGCGTGGGCGGAATGCTGCGCCCTCACAGAGTGTGAGGGGATGTCCCTCTAGAACCGGGCGAGCCCCAGCTTCTCGGCGAGACCCACCAGCTCGTCGGGGCGCCCATTCATTAGATAGGGAGCCGCGCTCGCCGCAGCCCACGCGATCGCCAGCGCCGCTCCGGTGCGCAGGAGGCGTGCGCTGGACCGGCGATACCACGCCGGCAGCGCGAGCGGAGTCAGGTAGATCGCCGCGCAGAGCGGCGCGACGTACCGCATCTGGAAGCTGAAGCTCGTCGCGCCCAAGTGGGTGAACGCCGCCAGCAGCAGCACGAGCCACGCGATCGGCACCCAGCCGAGCGCCTCGCGCTGCTCGCCGCGCGCGGCGCTCCACGCGAACGCAGCGAGGCCGAGCGCGAAGAGCGGCTGCACGAGGGCGAGCTTCGTCGCGAAGAAGTGCCACGGCTTCGCGACCGCCGCGGCCATCATCGGGAAGCGCTCCAGCAGCTCCGCATTCGGCGCCGACCACGTGGGCAGCAGCGTCCCGTAGGTCGCGAAGAACACCCAGAGCCACGGCGCGACGGCGAGCAGCGCGGGCAGCGCGAGGCAGCCGAGATCGACGACGCGCTCGCGCCAAATGCGCGGCGCCGTAACAACCAGCAGCGCGCAGACCGGAGCGACCAGCAGCCCCGGCAGCTTCGCGAGCCCCGCGAGCCCGAGCGTGAAGCCCGCCGCCGCGAGCCCGAGCCGGCGCCGCGCCGGCATGGCGAGCGCGGCGACGGTGAGCGCGACCGCGAGCGCGCCGAGCCCGCTGACGAGCGCGTCGATCCACAGCTTGCGCGCCGTGTGCACGAGCACCGGATCGAGCGCGACGCCCGCGAGCGGAATCGCGAGCGCAGCGAACGCGCCGGTCGCGCCGCCGATGCGCGCGTGCAGATGCAGCCCGATCCACGCGACCGAAAAGATCGCGAGCAGATGGCCCAGCACCGAGATCGCGACCGCCTCGCTCCGCGCGTCGCGCCGCACGAACGGCACGAGCAGCGCGGGATAGAGCGGCGGGTGATGGAACAGCGGCCGGTCGTACATCGCGCGCGGCAGCTTGTGCAGGAAGGGCGCGCCGCGCAGCGTGTAGCGGCCGTGCTCGTCGAGATGCCGCGCGACGGTCCAGTAGATCACCTCGTCCGGCTCGCGATGCTCGAACGCGAGGCTCGGCAGCTTCGTCAGCAACGCGAGCGCGAGAAACGGCGCGGCGACGAGCAGGGCCCGCCGCGCGCCGAGCGGATTCACGGCGCCTGTTCGAGCGCGCGCCGGCGCTCCTCGGCGGGCGGATGCGTCGAGAAGTAGGCAGGCGCCGCGTCGGCGCCGCTTGCCGCCTCGAGCCGCGCGAGCATCGGGCCGAGCGCCAGCGGGTCGAGGCCGGCCTCCCTGAGAACTCGCTGCGAGAACGCGTCGGCCTCGAGCTCGAACGCGCGCGAGTACTGGAGCTGGAGCAGCATCGGGACCGCGCTCGCGATGCCGGCGCCGTCGAAGTCGCCGAGCGCGCCCGTCGCGAGCGCGCCGATGCCCATCGCCTGCAGCACGGCGCGCGTTCCATGGCGATGGTGGAGGTGCCCGAGCTC
>DASTOI010000030.1:0-8702 GCA_035762585.1 Myxococcota bacterium | reverse complement strand
GTCGCCAAGCGCCACCCGCCGGCGATCCGTGCGATCGCGAGCGAGCTGGCCATGGACAGCGCGCGCTACCGCAATCCCGTTCACGCCGACTACCTCGCCGACCCGTTCGTGTGGCGGTGCGGGCGTGAGAGCTTTGCGATGGGCACGGGCCCGGCCGAGGCGGCGGGCGAGGTCCGCAGCAGCGAGCGGCCGACGATCTTTCCGCTGCTTCGCTCGCGAGATCTCGCGCACTGGGAACGGGCTGGGCGCGCGCTGGTTCGGCCCTCGCCGGAGCTCGGCGACACGTTCTGGGCGCCGGAAGTCGCGTGCTCGGACGGGCGCTGGTTTCTCTACTGCTCGGTCGGGCACGCCGATCGATGGCATCAGCTGCGCGTCGCGACGAGCGACGAGCCGCTCGGGCCGTATCGCGATCAGGCGGCGCTCACCGATCTCGCCGTGTGCGCGTTCGCGATCGCGTATCACGCGTGGGATGCCGAGCGCAGCGCGCGGCGGATGTGTCTCGACGAGCTGCGCTTCACGAGCGAGGGGCCGCTCGTGCTCGGGCCGAGCACGAGCGAGCGCGAGATCGCAGCGCGCGGAGTGAGCGAGCGTGCGGCTCCGGCGTAGCGAGCTCGCGCGCCTGAGCGAGCCCGACGCGTTCGCGTGGCTCGCCGGGATCGAGGACACCTTCATCAGCGCGCCGTCGGCGAAGACCGGGCGAACGCTCGACGAGTACGACCTCACCGAGCACAGCTTGCGCTGGCGCGACGACCTCGCGCTGTTCGCGGAGCTCGGCGTGCGGGCCGTGCGTTACGGGATCCCGTGGCACCGCATCAATCCCGCGCCGGGCGTCTGGGATTTCGCCGCGGCGGACGGGCCGCTCGAGCGGCTGCTCGCGCTCGGCATCGAGCCGATCGTCGATCTCGTTCACTACGGCGTTCCGAGCTGGATCGACGGCGCGTTCCTTCACCCGCGCTACGACGCGTACGTCGCAGAGTACGCGGCGCGCGTCGCCGAGCGTTATCAGGGTCGAATCCACGCCTACACGCCGCTGAACGAGCCGCGCGTCACCGCGTGGTATTGCGGGAAGCTCGGCTGGTGGCCGCCGCAGCAGCGCGGATGGCGCGGCTTCACGCGCGTGATGCTCGGCGTGTGCAGGGGCATCGTCGCCACCACACGCGCGCTGCGCGCCGTCGATCCCGAGATCGTCGCCGTTCACGTCGAAGCAACCGATCTCTACGACGCGATGCAGCCCGAGGTCGAGGATGAGGCGGCGCTGCGCCAGGAGCTCGTGTTCTGCGCGCTCGACCTGGTCAGCGGAAAGCTGCGCGAGGGCCATCCGCTGTTCGCGTGGGCGCTCGCTCATGGCGCGAGCGCCGAAGAGATCGAGTGGTTCGCGGCGCACGCGCTCGAGCTCGATCTCGTCGGGATCAACCTCTACCCGTTGTTTTCGCAGAAGCGTGTGATCCGCACGAAGCGTGGGCTGCGGATCCGCATGTCGTACGCGATGCCCGAGATCGTCGAGCGTCTCGGAGAGATGTACTCCGAGCGCTACGCGCGGCCGCTCTGGATCAGCGAGACCGCATCGCGCGGCTCCGTGCGCCGGCGGCGCGCGTGGCTCGAAGGCTCGGTCGCGGCGGTGCGCAAGCTGCGCGCGCGCGGCGTGCCGCTCGTCGGATACACCTGGTGGCCGCTCTTCTCACTCGTCGGCTGGGCGTATCGCGAGGGCAAGAAGCCGGTGCACGACTATCTCCACCCGATGGGACTCTGGGATCTCGTGCCGGGTGAGCGCGGGCTCGAGCGCGTGCGCACTCCGCTCGTCGACGCGTATCGCGAGCTCGTGAGTGGCGGCGCCGCGGCGGTCGGGCGGCTCGCGCGCAGCGAACCGCCCGTCGAGTCACTCGAGTCGCCTACATCTCGTAGGTGAGCCGCGCATAGAACACTTGGCCCGGCGCGTCGTAGGTGGTCGGGTCGAAGTTGTTGAGGCCGCAGGTCACGCAGCCGGGCGCATTCGTGCCGAAGATGTTGTTGATCCCCAGTGTGATGCCGGCCGTTCCCTTCCAGAACTCCGGTCGCCAGGTCGCCTGGATGTCGTTGTAGACGCGGCCATCCAGCTGGTTGGGGTCGTTCGCCTCGTCGACGCCCTTGATGTACCGCATCGTCCACGAGCCTGACCAAGCCCCGCGCGTCCAGTCGCCGATCAGGTGGAACTTCCATTCCGGGTACGCCTGATCCGGGCTGCCGCGCTCGGTCCCTTCACGCCTGATGTTCGTAACACCGACCGTCGCGGGAACGGATTCGGTGAAGTCGGTGAGGATCACGTTCACCCACTGGATGCCGAAGGTCCCGAAGCCCGTGTCGGGGCTGCGCCAACCGAGCGTCACGTCGAGGCCCTTGGTCTCGATCGAAGCGATGTTCTGAAGCAGGCCGCTGATCTGGGCGACCGCGCCGGACGCGGTGCGCGAGATCGAGCCGCAGCTGAGCGCGTCGTTCGTCTCCGCGCAGCGGCCGAGCAGCGTGGCGGCACTGATCGGCTGAATCGCTCGCTTCACGTCGATGTCGTAGTAGTTGATTTCGAAGTCGACGCCGTCCGACCACGACGCGCCTTCCGCCCACGCCGGGCTGTAGGCGAGGCCGAGCACCCAGCCCTTCGAGGTCTCGGGATCGAGCGCGCTGTTGCCACCCGTAATCACCGGCAGCTGCTGGTTCAGCTGCACGTACGAGCCGTCGGCGGGAACGCCGTTCGCGATGCAGTTTGCCTGCACGTTCGCTGAAGCGACCGGTCCGCCGCCGAGCCCGAGCATGTCCGAGCACGGATCCTCGACCTCCTGATCGAAGCGCGACGGCGTTCCGAACAGCTCGCCGATCCCGGGTGCGCGGAAGCCCTCGGACCACGAGCCGCGCAGCGAGAGATCCTCGAGCGGGCGCCACAGCCCGCCGACCTTGATCGTCGTCTCGTCGCCGAACGTCGAGTAGTCGGACCAGCGCGTCGCGAAGTTCGCCTCCAGCGAGTGCACGAACGGGAGGTCGTTCAGCAGCGGAACGCCGAGCTCGAGATACAGCTCGTCGACGTTGAACTGCCCCGATGTCGGCTGCGCCGGAATGTCGGAGCCGAAGCCCGAGGCGACGATCGCGTCCGGCTGGAACGAGCCCTTGTGATCGCGGTGCTCGAAGCCGACCGCGAAGCTGAGCGCACCGGCGGGCAGCTCGATGATCTCGCCTGAGAGATTGATTGTGAGATCGCCGAGCCGCTGCTTGCTCGAGTCATGCTGCACGAACGTGATGAAGTCGACTTGGTCCTGCGTGATCGAGCCGACGCCGCCGAAGAAGTTCACGGGCACGCAGCCAGTCGGACTCCCGACACAATCCGCGACCGGCCCGAGCCCCTGCGCGAGATTCAGCGCGTTCACGTTCCCGTGCATGATCTGGTTCGCTTCGTTGCGCGAGTAGATGCCGTTCACGTCCCAGAACAGCTCGCGCCCGGCGAGCGTGAACGAGCCGTCGAACGTTCCCGCGACGTACCAGGTGTGCACGGTCTGATCGAAGCGGCGCGGACCGGCCTCGATGAAGCGACGGCCGATGAAGTTGTACGTCCCGGGCTCGAGCGTCACGCCGAACGGGTTGAACGGATTCGTCACGTCGACCGAGATCAGATCGAGCAGGTTGCCGTTGCCGGCGTCGGGGCCGATGAAGAGAGGGATCGGCGCGGCCTGATTTGCCGACTTTCGTGTGCTGTAGACGGCCTTCACACGGGCGTTCACGCTCTCGGTGAGCTCCTGCGTCACGTTCACGAAGCCGCCGATCCGCTCGTTCGGCGCGACGATGAAGTTGAACGGCTGGAAGTTGAAGCGATCCGCGGTCTCGAACGTCTTGAAGTCGCTGGTAGGACCGGTCGGGTCGTTGATGTCGAACGCCGGGGTCCCTCCGACCGCGCTCTTCAGCGTGAGGTCGAGCGTGCCCATTCCGGGGTTGACGATGAAGCGCCCCAGCGGCGTCCCGGAGCTGCAGTTGGCGTCGCAGGCAGTCACGCCGGGCGTCGGGAACGCCGAGACGTTGCGATCCGACGACGACACGCCCGACTGCTTCACGTAGTTGAAGCCCGTCACGACGCGCGTCGTCTCCGTCCCCGTGCCCCACGTGAGCGAGTAGTCCTGCTGCTCGCCGTCGCCTTGCCTGAATACGCCGCCCTGCGCGGAGATCGCGAAGCCGTCGTAATCCTTCTTCGTGATGATGTTGATCACGCCCGAGATCGCGTCCGATCCGTAGATCGGCGACGCGCCTTCCTGCAGCACCTCGATCCGCTCGATCATGCTCGCGGGGATCGTGTTGAGGTCGGTCGCGGCCGGCACGCCGGATGCGGACGAGCCGTTCACCCAGCGCAGGCCGTCGACCAGGATCAGCACGCGGCGCGAGCCGAGGTAACGGAGGTCCGCCTCGGCGGCGCCGGCTCCGACTCCGCCGCCGTCCGGCGGATTCCCGAAGTTGCCGCTGTTATTGAACCGCGAGTTCAGCGCGCCGCCCGAGTTCGGCAGCCGCTGCAAGACGTCGGCGACCGAGGTGAGACCGGTGCGCGCGATGTCCTCCGCATTCAGGTCCACGATCGGCTGATTCTGCGAGAGCGGATCGCGCCGAATGCGCGAGCCGGTGATCACGATCTCTTCGGGGGCGCCGGCCGGCTGGGCCGCCGTGTCAGAAGGCGCCGCGCCCTCCGTGGTCGGCTCCTGCGCGAGCGCGGCGGCCGCTGCGAGCACAAGTGTTAGGGCGAAGGCGAGGCGGATTCCCGCGATGCGGGCGAGCCGAGTCGAGCGCGACATGCGTTCCTCCCGAGGTGTGACCTCCCACGCGGCCTCGGATGAGGCCGCCGTTCTCGGCACCCTACGCCCGCGAAATGCCCGATTGGGAATGGAAATGCACAGTCGCGAAGCGGTCGGACGGGTGACACCAAAATGGGTCAACGTCGCAGCGCGATCCCCGAGCGCCGCGTGTGTTTCGCCGCGATTTGAAGCCGTTTCAGCGCATGACTCGCCGTCACGCGTAGCGGCGCTCCCATTCCTAATAGGGCGCGATCAGGGGGCGCTTTGGGCGCCCGCGCTCGGCTCCTCGTGCGCCGCTTCTTCGTGATGCACGGCAGCTGCGGCCAACGCAGCCACGATCCGCGTCAGCGCATCGGGCTCGACCGGCTTCGTCAGGTGGTCGTCGAAGCCCGCTGCGCGCGCCTGCGCGCGATCTTCTTCGCGCCCGTATCCGGTGAGCGCGACGAGCGCGATCTTCGCGAGATTCGGCTCGGCGCGGACGCGCCGCGCAACCTCGTAGCCGTCCACGCCCGGCAGACCAATGTCGACCAGCATCACGTCGGGCTTCTGCTCGCGCGCGAGCGCGATCGCGGCGCTGCCGTCGTAGGCCACGTGGACCTGATGGCCGAGCAGCTCGAGCAGCATGCGCACGCCTTCCGCCGCGTCGGGATTGTCCTCGACGACGAGCACGCGCGCGCGGTGCGCCGAACGCGCGGCGCCGCGAGGCGCGCGGCCGCGCGCTTCGGGCGCGTCCGTAATGACCGGCAGCCGCACGATGAAGGTGGCCCCCCGTCCGATCCCGTCGCTGTGTGCCTCGACTCGCCCTTGGTGGAGCTCGACGATGCGCCGCACGACCGTGAGCCCGACGCCGAGGCCGCCGCCGGAGCGATCGAGGCCGCGCTCCTCCTGCGTGAAAAGATCGAAGACGTGCGGCAGCACCTCCGGCGCGATGCCGGCGCCGTCGTCTCGCACGCGCAGCACGGCTTCGTCCTCGCGCGGCTCGAGACTCACCTCGATGTGCCCGCCCGCCGGGGTGAACTTCGCCGCGTTCATCAACAAGTTCACGATGACTTGCTCGAGGCGCGTGTTGTCGCCGTTGATCACCGGCGAGCGCTCCGGCAACGAGAGCGTGAGCCGATGCGCACGCTCCTCGATGTGTGCGCGCACCATCTCGATGCTGCGCTGAACGATGCCCGCGAGGTGAAGGCGCTCCTTGCGCAGCGACACCTTGCCCTGCGTGATGCGCGCGACGTCGAGCAGGTCGTCGACCAGACGCGCGAGCTGATCGACGCCGCGCCGCGCGATTCCGAGCGCGCGCTCGCGCCGGGTCGGATCGAGCAGCGCCGTAGTGACCGCGTTGCGCACCGCGAACAGCGGATTGCGCAGCTCGTGGCCGAGCATCGCGAGGAACTCGTCCTTCGCGCGGCTCGCTCGCTCCGCTTCCTGGCGCGAGCGGCGTTCGGCCTCGTACAGCCGCGCATTGTCGATCGCGACCGCCGCGTACGCGGCGAGGCCCGAGAGAATCGCCTCGGACTCCTCGCCGAACACGCCCGCTTCGGGATGGCCGAGCGCCAACACGCCGAATCGCTCGTGGCCGCGCCTGCTCACGGGCGCCGCCAAGTAGCTGCGAATCGGAAGCGCCGGAGGGGAGGGCGCGCGAGTGAGCGGCTCGAAGCGCGGATCCTGCGTGACGTCCGCGACCCGAAGCAGGCCGCTGGACGCGAGCGCGGGATCGAACAGCGGCGTCGCCTCGAATGCCGGACGCGCCGCGCCGCTGTACGTGGCGAGCGGCTCGGCATTGCCGATGCGCTCTGCGAACGGAGCGGAGTGGAACGCGCCGAAGCGCGCGCCGGTGAGGCGCGTCGCCGCGTCCGACACGGCCTGCAGCAGCTTCTCGCCGTCGAGCTCGGAGGAGAGCGTCAAGCCGATTCGGTGCAGCGCGTCGATCGCCGCGCGCTGCCGCGCGAGCTGCTCCTCGTAGCGGAGCCGCTCGGTCACGTCGCGCGCGATCTTTGACGCGCCGACGATGTTTCCGAGCGCGTCCTTGATCGGCGACACGCTCAGCGAGACGTGGACGCGCCGCCCATCTTTGCGAACGCGCACCGTCTCGTAGTGCTCGACGCGTTCGCCGCGCCGGATCGTGTCGAGGATCTTCGCGAGGTCGTCCGTGCAGTCGCTCGGAATCAGGCGCGAGATCGAGCGCCCGAGCATCTCGCGCGCCGTGTAGCCGAACAGCCGCTCCGCGCCGGCGTTCCAGCTCGTCACGGTCCCATCCAACGTCTTGCTGACGATCGCGTCGTCGGATGACTCGACGATCGCCGCGAGGCGAGCGCGCTCGAGCGCCGCGAAGTCGAGCGATTGCGCGCCAGGCTCGCCGTCGCGTTGCAGCATCCAGCCGTGGCGGTTCCACACGCTGAGCAAGGAAGACTGTGCGGAGTCGCTCTCGAACGCGCGGGTCGGGTACGCGCAGAGCAGCGCGAATGGAGTTCTCTGCTGGAGCCGGCTCCACGCGTCCTCGAGGTGCAGGGCAGATTCGCTTCTTCCGTCCTGCCACAGCAGCGCGACCATCTCGCCGAACGCGCGCACGCGCGCGTGTCGCTGCGCCGCCGCCTCGATCTCCGCGCCGACGATCTCGCGGAAGCGCGCCTCGTCGAAGCGGCCGCCGACCATCAGCTTCGTGAGCGTCTGCTCCGCATCGAGCGCGGCATAACTACCCGCGGCGCGCGCAGTGTCGAGATCGAAGCCGCGCACGCGCAGCTCGGCTTCGAGCGCCGCGCGATGCGCAGGCGTCGCGATCACGAGGATCGCTTCGCCGGGCTCTGCTGCGGCGACGAACTCCGCGAGCTGCTCGAGCAGCGCTGCGTCGCTCTCGTAGAGAACGACGCGATGCGGTGCGTCTCGCGCATCCGGGCGGTCGTCCATGCGATCCCTCGCGCGGCGGGTCGGCTGCGGAGCAGGTCGATCGAGGTCCGCGTCGAGAACGATCGACGAGTGCGTCGCGAAGAGCGGAGGACGGCGCGACGGTAGCCGTACAAACGCGCGCGCAATTCAGGAATGGGCTCGCGATTCTGCCGGCGCGCGTTGGGGCGCGCTTGGACGCGCCGCCGCGACGAGCGTCAGGACGCGCGGCGAAGGGGCTTCGTCTCGCTCGGCTCGGGCGCGTGGTGCAGCGGCGCCGGCTGGCCGCTCGCGATCGCGTCGAGCGCGCGCGGGTCGAGAATCGTCACGCGCCGGTAGCGGAGCGCGACCCAGCCGGCGTCGCGCCAGCGCACGAGGTGGCGCCCGACCGCTTCGCGCGTCGCGCCGAGCAGCGAAGCGAGCACGGCCTGCGTGAGGTGCACCTCGAGCGGTGCGCCGGGCACCGGGCGATTCGCCGCCTCGCGCGCGATCACGAGCAAGTGGTACGCGAGCCGCGCCTGGAGATCCGGCACGATCAGCTCCTCGACGTACTGCGCGGTGAAGCGCAGCCGCGCACAGGTGATCCGGACGAACTCGTCGTGAATCTCGCGATGCGCCTCGACGAGGCGCTTCGCCTCGCGATGGGGGATGTGGAGCACGGAGGTCTTCATCGATGCGACGTGCTGGTGGGGCCAGGGCAGCCCGTCGAACAGCGTCGTCTCGCCGAACCACTCGCCCGGCTGGCGGAAGCGAAAGATGAACTCGCGTTGGAATAGCGTGTTCGCGACGACGGCGATCGCGCCCGTCTCGATGCACAAGATCCCGGGCGTCGCCTCGCCGCTCTCGACGACGGTGGCGCCGCGCTTGTAGGTGCGCCTGCGCGCGTTCGCGCGCAGCAGCGCGTCCACGCCCTTCGAGACGTAGACCGCGCTGCGGTCGCTGCGCACTGCGACCGATGCCGGGCCGAAAGGTGCCACGACGCAAGCGTGCGCCATGAGCGCCGCCGATCGCAAGGCCGTCCGACCCCGTCGG
>DASTOI010000029.1:0-5409 GCA_035762585.1 Myxococcota bacterium | reverse complement strand
GAGCGCGCCGAGCACGATGTTCGCGAGGATGAAGCCGTTGAAGACGAAGCACGCGCGCGCGAGCAATGCGGCGCGCGAGCGAGTGGCGGAGGGGGAGGACATCGACGCGGGCACGATAGGCGCCGGCTCCCGTGGGCGCCGCGCACGCGACGTGATTTTGCCGCGCCGGCGCGCGCGAGTTGCCGACGCGCGGAGCGTGCGAGAGGCTGCGCCGCTCTAGCGACGGTGTGCGGCGTCAAGCGCGCCGCTGCGTTCGTCGATACGAGGCGCATGGCGATGGCGCTCCCGACCTCGATTCCGAAGGACGATCCGCGTCAGCTGCGCGTCTTGTTCGAGCGCGCCGCGCTGTGCTCGCGCGCGCACAAAGTGCCGTGCGTGTTCATCGGCGTCGCGGGCGAGGAGGGCGACCTGCTCGCGCGCGACTTCCTCGACTTCGTCGAATCCGAATTGCGCGTCGAGGACGCGATCTTCCGCATGCTGCGCGAGCGCGCGGTGCTGCTGATGACCGACATCGACGAGCAGACCGCGCGGCGCGTGATGGAGCGGCTCTGCGCCGAGTTCGCCGCGCGCTTCGCTCCGAGCTCCGAGCTCCCGTTCGGCTTCGGCTACTTCCACGTCCCGCCGGGCCAGACGCCGACGGTCAAGGACGTGCTGCCCGCGCTGTTCCGGGAGCCGGCGTAGTCGCGAGGATTTCGGCGAGCGCGGCTTCGAGCGTCGCGTAGCGGAACGCGAAGCCGGCCTTCAGCGCGGCCGCAGGGACGAGGCGCAAGCTGCTGAGCAGCGCCGGCGCGACGTCGCGGAGCACGGCGCGCACCACGAACGCGGGCACCGCGAAGAAGGCCGGCCGGCGCAGCGCCTTCGCCAGCGCGGCATTGAATTCCGCGTTGCGCACGCAGCCGGGCGCGACGCAGTTGAGCGGGCCGCTGACGTCGTCGCGCTCGAGCGCGAGCTCCGCGAGCCGCGCGCAATCGTCGATGTGGATCCACGGGAACCATTGGCGACCGCTGCCGAGCGTGCCGCCGAGCCCGGCGCGGTAGATCGGCAGCATCAGCGCGAGCGCGCCGCCCTGGCGCGCGAGCACGACGCCGAAGCGCAGCGAGCAAACGCGCACGCCGAGCGCGCGCGCGCGCGGCCTCGGCTTCCCAATCGCGGCACAGCTCGGCGAGGAATCCGGGGCCCGGCGGCTCGTTCTCGTCGATCTCGTCGTCGCCCGAATCGCCGTAATAGCCGCTCGCGGAGCCGCACACGAGCGCGCGCGGCCGGCGCTCCGCAGGCAGCGCGGCGAGCGAATTGACGAGGCTGCGCGTCGAATCGACGCGGCTCGACCAGATGCGCTCGAGCCGCGCGGCGGTCGGGAGGCCGCCGAAGATCGGCTCGCCCGCGAGGTGGACGACGGCGCCCGCTCCGTCGAGCCATGCCGCCTCTACGCGCACGCCGTCCCAGCCGAACGCGCGGTCGCCCCCACGCAGCGCGATTCGGGTCGGATCGCGGGCGAGGAAGCGCACGCTGCGCCCCGCTTCGCGCACTCGCTGTGCGAGCCGCCCGCCGATCAGCCCGCTGCCGCCGGTGAGGACGACGTCGCCGGCCGTCATGTGCGCGCGGGGGCGAAGGTCTCGACCACGCGCAGCGCCTCCTCGCGGCTCGTCGCGAGCGGCGCGATCACCGAAGTCGTGACGCCGGCCTTCACGAAGGCGGCGATCTGCTCGCGGCACTCGTCGGGCGTTCCGATGATCGCGATGCGATCGACGATCTCGTCCGTGATGGCCGCGGCGACTCCGGCGCGATCGCGCTTCGCGAACGCCTCCGCGATCGCCTTCGCTTCCGGCTCGAAGCCGCACCACGCGAGGAATGCGTTGTAGACGGGCGTCGAGAGGTATCCGCCGAACGCCATCCGCACGAGGCTGCGTGCCTTCGCGCGGTCGTTCGTGACGCAGACTTGGAAGCGGCACACGACCTCGTCGTTCGTCGCGTCGCGTCCGGCCCTCGCAGCGCCGCGCCGATAGGCGGACAGGATCTGCGGCATCGCGCTCGCCGGCTGGAAGTTGATGATCAGGCCTTCGCCCACCTCGCCCGCCAGCTCGCACATCTTCTCGCGCAGCGCGGCGACGTAGATGCGCAGCGGGCGCGACGGCCGCGCGCCGAGACGCAGCCCGCTCGAGCGGAAGTACTTGCCCTTGAAGTCGGTCTTGTCCGCGCTGAGCGCCTGGCGGATCAGCTCGACCGATTCGCGCACGTGGCCGAGCGGCGCGTGGAAGTCGCAGCCGTTCCAGTCGCGCATGATCGCGTGAGACGACGACCCGAGGCCGAGGATGAAGCGATCGCCCGAGAGCTGCGCGAGCGTGGCCGCGCTCATCGCGAGCACGGCCGGCGTGCGGTTGTAGACCGGGACGATCGCCGTGCCGATCTCGATCGTGCGCGTCGAGACCGCCATCGCTCCCGCCAGCGTGAACGAGTCGGGGCCGGCGCCCTCCGCCATCCAGATCGCCGGGTAGCCCCACTCGGACTCCGCGCGCTGTGCGAGCTCGACGCAGCCGCGCGCGTCGAAGAACGGCGCCGGGATCGTGATCGCCATGCGGCCCATCTCGTTGGCCATCTCGGTCTCCTGCCTAGCGCGGCTGCATGCGGATCGCGCCGTCGAGTCGGATCACCTCGCCGTTCAGCATCGGGTTCTCGACGATGTGCACCGCAAGTGCGGCGTACTCCTCGGGATTCCCGAGCCGCGACGGGAACGGCACCTGCTTGCCGAGCGATGCACGCGCCGGCTCGGGCAGGCCCATCAGCATCGGCGTCAGGAACAGGCCGGGCGCGATCGTGCAGACGCGGATACCGACCTGCGCGAAGTCGCGCGCGATCGGCAGCGTCATGCCGACCACGCCGCCCTTCGACGCCGAGTATGCGCACTGCCCGATCTGCCCCTCGAACGCGGCGACCGACGCGGTGTTGACGATCACGCCGCGCTCGCCGCCGGCGTTGGGCGGATTCGTCTGCATCTTCGCGCCGGCGAGCCGGATCACGTTGAACGTGCCGATCAGGTTGACCTCGATCGTCTTGCGGAAGAGGCCGAGGTCGAACGGCTTGCCCTCCTTGTCGACGGTCTTGCCCGCGGTCCCGATTCCCGCGCAGTTCACGACGACGTTCACGCGCCCGAACTTCGCGATCGTCGCATCGACCGCGGCTTGCACCTGCGCCTCGTTCGCGACGTCGGCCTCGCAGAACTGCGCCGCCTCGCCGAGCCCTTTCGCGACCTCGGCGCCCTTGCTGCGGCCGAGGTCGAGGATCGTGACGCGCCCGCCGCGCGCGACGATCTCGCGCGCCGTCGCCTCGCCGAGGCCCGAGCCGCCGCCGGTGACGATCGCCACGGTGCCGTGGAGCTCCATGTCGTGCCTCCGAGGAAGGAAGCGACGCTAGCCCACGGGCCTCACGCCGCGGCTCGCAGGATCGTGGCGAGGCGCTCGCAGATCGGGCCGGGCGTGGGTTCGCGTCCGACCGCATCGCCGTCGAGGCGCGCGATCGGCTTGGCGCCGCGGACGGAGCTCACGGCGATCAGCTCGGCGGCGCGTGCGAGGTCTTCGCGCGTGAGCTCGGCTTCCGCGATTTCGGGCAGCGTCTCGCGCAACACCTCGAGCGCGAGGCCGCGCACGCAGCCGAGCGAGAGCGCGGGGATCGAGAGCGCGCCGTCCGCGCGCGCGACGATCACGTTCGCGCGCGCGCCTTCCACGAGGCGGCCCTTCGCGTCGAACATCAGCGCGTCGTCGGCGTGCGCGGCCTGCGCAGCCTCGCGAGCGGCCTCGACGTCCGGGCGCGCGAGCTTTGCGCCGGGTGCGAGCGCGTGCGGGCCTGAGTGCGCAGCCGAGACCGCAGTCCACGCGCGCGGATCGGGGCCGAGCCCGCGCGTCGTGCCGGCCAGCGCGAGCGCGCCGTGCGCATCGCGGCGCGCCTCGAGCCGCACGATCCCGGGCTCCGCCCCGAAGCGATACGACGCGAGGCGCGTCAGCTCCGCGAGCGCGCGCTCGGGATCGATCGCGCCGAGGCCGAGCGCCGCGGCGTCGCGCGCGAGACGCTCCGTCGCGCGGCGCCCGAGCGCCACGCGCACGCCGCTCCAGCGCGCCGTCGTGTAACAAGAGAGGTCGACCACGCACCGGAACGTGACGCGCCGCGGGCGATCCCGCGACTGCGCGAAATCGGCACAGTCCGGGGCGCAAGTCACCAAACGGGGACGTTGTTGCGCTGGTGACTTGTCGGCGATCTCGCCTCAGCGCGAACGGCCCGCCCCGCGAAGACTGTCCCCTAGGTCACCGGAAAGTATGAACGTCCCCGGAGCGGTGACTTGTGCGGCTAGCGCTTTTCCAGCGCGACGACGGAGCGTTTCGTCGGGCCTTGATAGATCTGGCGGGGCCGACCGATCTTGTGCTTCTGCTCGTGCATCTCGAGCCACTGCGCGATCCAGCCGGGCAGGCGGCCGATCGCGAAGAGCGCGGTGAACAGCTTCTCCGGCACGCCAATCGCCGTGTAGATCACGCCCGAGTAGAAGTCGACGTTCGGGTAGAGCCGGCGCTCGATGAAATAGTCCTCCTTCAGCGCCAGCTCCTCGAGCTCGACCGCGATCTCGAGCAGCTTGCTGTGCACGCCGAGGCGCTGGAGCACATCGAAGCATGCTTTCTTGATGATCTTCGCGCGCGGGTCGAAGTTCTTGTAGACGCGGTGCCCGAAGCCCATCAGCCGCGAGGTGTCGTTGCGGCTCTTCGCCGCCTCGACGAACTGCTTCGCCGAGATGCCCTCGCTCTCGATCTTCTGGAGCATCTCGATCACTTCCTGGTTCGCGCCGCCGTGGCGCGGCCCCCAGAGCGCGTTGATCCCCGCCGAGATCGACGAGAACAGGTTCGTGTGCGACGAGCCGACCAAGCGCACCGTGCTCGTCGAGCAGTTCTGCTCGTGGTCGGCGTGCAGGATGAACAGCAGGTCGAGCGCCTTCTCGACGACCGTGTCCACTTCGTACGGCTCGCACGGCGTCGCGAACATCAGGTGCAGGAAGTTCCCGACGTACCCGAGCTGGTTGTTGGGGTACATGAACGGCTGCCCGATCGACTGCTTCAGCGCGTAGGCGGCGATCGTCGGCAGCTTCGCGATCAGCCGGTGGATCGAGATCTCCACCTGGCGCGGCGAGCGCGGGTCCAGCGAGTCGGGGTAGAAGGTCGCGAGCGCCGCGACGCCGGCCGCGCACGCCGCCATCGGATGCGCGTCCTTCGGCAGCGAGCGATAGAAGAGCCGGAAGTCCTCGTGCAGCATCGTGTGGTAGCGGATCGAGTGCGTGAACTCGTCGAGCTGCTTCTTGTCGGGCAGCTCCCCGTTCATCAGCAGCAGCGCGACCTCGAGGAACGTGCACTTCTCGGCGATCTCCTCGATCGGATA
>DASTOI010000028.1:0-6782 GCA_035762585.1 Myxococcota bacterium | reverse complement strand
GCGCAGCTCGAGCAGCGCGCGAGAGCCGAAGCCGCCAAGTAGAGGCTTTCGCCCCTCCGCAGTCCGCCTCGTACCCCCGGCCTTTACTCTGCTCGGCGCGCGCGCTTAAGCTGCACCCTCGCGCGCGCCGGAGGGATCGATGGGACCGGGAGCGAGGACTCGCTTTCGGCGCTGGACCGCGCTGCTCGCGATCGCGTGGGCTCTCGCCTCGTTGGTGGTCGGGGTGCAGGCGAAGCTCGACGCGCGCCGGCGGCCGCTGCTCCCGTTCTCGTTCTCTTCCGCCGCGGGCGTCCACGTCGTCAATGAGCTCTGCGAGGGCGTTCCGCTCGACGGGATCGAGCCGCGCGATCGTTTGATCGCGATCGGCGGCACGCCGACCGGCGAGTGGCTGCGACGCGGCATGCCCGGCCTCGAGCTGGGTCGCGACGTGGACGTTCGCGTCGAGAAGCCCGACGGGCGCGAGCTGACGGCCGTCGTTCCGGCGATCGCTCCCGATCTCGCGGTCTTTCCGTTCGCGCGGCTCGCGATGATCGTGATTCCGCTCGTCGGGCTGATCTATCTCGTGATCGGTCTCGGCGTTTGGCTGCTCAAGCCGGACCGGCGCGAGTCGTGGGTCTTCCTGCTGTTCTGCGCGGTCACTTCGTCGCTGTTGACGTTGGCGGGCTCGGCGCTCGGGCTCGTCTGGGTGTTCGTCGGCATCACGATTCCGTTCGTCGGCGCGACCGCGTTCCACCTCTTCACGACCTATCCGATCGAGCCGGCGTGGGTCGTGCGGCACCCGCAGCTGCGCGGCGCGGTCTACGCGTGCGCGAGCGTGCTCGGCGCGCTGATGATCGCGCGGCCTTGGCTGGGCGCCTCGGCGGATGCGGTCGACGCGGCGGCGACGGCGTTCGCCGTCGGGATGGCGGTGTGCTGCCTCGGCATCGCGATCACCGAGCGACTGCGCCGGCCGAGCACGAAGACTGCCGAGCGCGCCGACGTGATGCTGATCGGCGGCCTGCTCAGCTTCGTGCCGATCATCATCTCGATCGGCGTGCACGCGACCATCGGTACGAGCTTCACGTGGACGCTCTCGATGGCGCTGTTCTTCCTGTTCCCGGCGGCGGTCGGCTACGGGATCGTGCGCCGCGACCTGTTCGACCTGCGGCTCGTCGCGCGCAGCAGCGCGGCTTACGGCGCCGCGACGCTCGCGATCACCGGCGTGTTCGCGGCGCTGATCACGCTCGCCGCCGGCGCGCTCGGGCGTTTCGACGTGCACGCGCGAACGCCGCTGTTCTCGCTCGTCTTCATCCCGCTCGCGATCTTCGCGTTCAACCCGTTGTTACGGCGCGTGCAGCGCGTCGTCGACGACGTGTTCGACCGCGAGCGGCGCGCGTATCGCCGCGCGGTGCGCGAGATCTCCGAGGCGATGGTCTCGATGCTCTCCGCGAAGGAGATCGTCGAGCGCATCCTGATCGCGGTGACGGACACGATGGGCGTCGAGCGCGCGCTCGTGATGCTGCACGGCGACGCAGGCGAGGCACTGCGGCCGACGGCCTCGCGCGGAGACTGGGATCCTGAGGCGCTCGCGCTCGAGCTCGAGCCGGACCATCCCGTTTGCCGGCAGCTCTGGATGCAGCGCCAAGAGCTCGCGCGCGGCGACTTCGACGACGAGAGCGATCCGGAGACGCGTTCCGCGTGTCAGGACGTGTTCGACACGCTCGACGTCGAGCTGCTCGTCCCGATCCTCTTCGGCGTCGACCTGCTCGGCGTCATCGCGGTCGGGCGCAAGCTGACGAGCGAGCGGCTCGGTCCGGACGAGCGCCAATTGCTGCGGACGCTCGCGAACCAGAGCGCGATCGCGATCGAGAATGCGAAGGCGTTCGACGAGATCGCGCAGCTCAACAAGACGCTCGAGGCGCGCGTCGAGGAGCGCACGCGCGAGCTGCGCGACACGCAGGCGCAGCTCGTGCAGTCGGAGAAGATGCGCTCGCTCGGGCAGCTGGTGGCCGGCGTCGCGCACGAGCTCAACAACCCGATCGGCTTCGTGCACGCGAACCTCCAGCTGCTCGAGGACTACGTCGAGCGGCTGATGCGGCCCGACGTCGACGCCGCGCGCCGCAGCCGCACGCGCGACGCGATCGACAAGCTGCTCGCGCGCAGCCAGGAGGGCGCGCAGCGCGTGAAGCAGATCGTGCAGGATCTGCGCACGTTCTCGCGCACCGACCAGGCGGAGCTGACGCAGGTCTCGGTCAACGAGGCGATCCAGCGCACGCTCGCGCTGATGGAGCCGCGCACGAAGCACGGCATCGTCGTCGAGCGCGATCTCGGCGAGCTGCCCGAAGTGCGTTGTTATTCCGGCCAGCTGAATCAGGTCTTCATGAATCTGCTGATGAACGCGTGCGACGCGCTCGACGGCCACGGCAAGATCACCGTGCGCACGCGGGCCGCCGAGGACGGCGTCGTGCTCGAGTTCGCCGACGACGGGCCCGGCATGAGCCCCGAGGTGCGCAGCCGCGTGTTCGAGCCGTTCTTCACGACCAAGCCGGTCGGCAAGGGAACCGGCCTCGGGCTCTCGATCTCGCACGGCATCGTCGAGCGCCACGGCGGGACGATGACGGTCGATTCGGAGCCCGGGCGCGGCGCGCGCTTCACGATCCGGCTGCCGCTCGCGCCGCCGCCCGAGCTCGAGAGCGGCGCGGCATGAAGCGTCACCGCGCGACCGATTATCAACGCGCCACCGGCCTGTTCGCGGTCGCGTGGGCGATCGCCTCGCTCGTGCTGGTCGTCTACGGCCAGGCGACGGCGCGCGAGCGCGTCGAGCCGCCGATCCTGACGACCTCGCTCGGCGGGCTCGTGATCGTAAGCTCCACGGACCCACCGGCCGAGGCGCGCGGCGTCGAACGCGGCCAACGCGTGCTCGCTGTCGACGGCGTGCCGGTGCAGCAGTGGTATCGCGAGCGCGGCTGGGAGCGGATCCAGGAGCAGACGCCGGTGCGCTACCGGCTCGAGCAGGCCGGCGGCCAGATCGCGGAGGTCGAGCTGCTCCCGCACAAGACGAGCGGCGCGTACGAGCGCCTGCTCGTGCCGGTGTTCGCGGCGCTCGTCGCGGCCGGCGCGATCTACCTGCTGGTCGGCGTGTTCGTCTGGCGGCTGCGCTCGGGCCGCACGGAGAGCTGGGCGTTCCTGCTGTTCTCGGCCTCGATGGCGACCACGCTCTTCAGCGCGGTGCACACGTTCGATGCGCCGTTCGGCTACGAGCGGATGGCGATCACGCAGCCGCTGCTCGCGGCGACGATGCTGCATCTCTTCACGCGCTTCCCGACCGAGCCGCCGTGGATGCAGCCCCGACGCTGGCTGCGCGCGGTGCCGTACGCGATCGCGCTGGCGTGCATCGCGCTGCTTCCGCTCGAGCGCGCGGGCGTGCTCGCATCGGGCACCGCAATGTCATTAGGGCTCGATCTGGCGTTCGCGTCCGCGTTCCTCTCCTTCGCGATCCTCTCGGCGGAGCGCTTTCGGCTGCGCGGCAGCGGGCAGACCGCGGCGGCCGATCTCGTGCTGGGCGGCGCGCTGATCAGCTTCGTGCCGATGGCGCTGTTGTTCGGGCTGCTGCTCGTCTCGCCGGTCTCGCTGCCGATGTCGCTGCCGCTCGTCTGGTTCGGCGTGTTCCCGCTCGCGGTCGGCTACGGGATCGTGCGCGGCCAGCTCTTCGACGTCAGCAACTTCGCGCGCTCGTCCGGCGCATACGGCGCCGCGACGCTCGCGATCACCGGACTGTTCGCCGGCCTGATCACGTTCGCCGACGCCGCGTTCCGGCGCTTCAACGTGAACGCGGAATCGCCGCTGTTCTCGATCGTGTTCCTGTTCCTCGCGATCCTCGCGTTCAACCCGCTGCGCAATCGGCTGCAGGCGCTGGTCGATCGCATGTTCGACCGTCACCGCGCGGGCCACCGCGACGCGCTGCGCGAGATCTCCGAGGCGATGATCTCGATGCTCTCGCTCGGCGAGATCAGCGAGCGCCTGTTGCTCGCGATCCACGACACGATTCCGACCACGCGCTCGCTCGTGCTGCTGCTCGACGAGGGCACGCGCACGCTGCGCGCGAGCGCGTGGCGCGGCGAGTGGCATGGCGACGCGCGCGAGATCGCGCTTGAGGCGAGCCACCCGGTCGCGCGTCATCTGTGGATGCGCCGGCAGGAGCTCTCCGCTGACGACTTCGAGAACGCAGCGGACCCCGAGACGCGCGAGCGCTGCCGCGAGCTGTTCGCCGCGCTCGACGTGAAGCTGCTCGTGCCGGTGCTGTTCGGCGTCGACTTGTTGGGCGTGATCGCGATCGGCGAGAAGCTCTCGGGCGAGAAGCTCGGCCCCGAGGACCGCCAGCTCTTGCGCACGCTCGCGAACCAGAGCGCGATCGCGATCGAGAACGCGCAGGCCTTCGACGAGATCGCGAAGCTGAACGAGACGCTCGAGGCGCGCGTCGAGGAGCGCACGCGCGAGCTCGAGCGCACGCAGACGCAGCTCTTGCAGAGCGAGAAGATGCGGTCGCTCGGCCAGCTCGTGGCCGGCGTCGCGCACGAGCTCAACAACCCGATCGGCTTCGTGCACGCGAATCTCCAGCTACTGCCCGCCTACGTGGACAAGCTGATCGAGGCGCAGCGAGCCGGCGCCGACCCGGACAAGCCGCGTCAAGCGATCCGCAAGCTGCTCTCGCGCAGCCGCGAGGGCACTGAGCGCGTGAAGAACATCGTGATGGATCTGCGCAGCTTCTCGCGCATGGATCAGGCGGAGCTCACCGACGCCGACCTCAACGCCGAGCTCTCGCGCACGCTCGGGCTGATGGAGCCGCGCTTCAAGGACGGCATCCGCGTCGAGCGTGAGCTCGGCCCGCTGCCGCCGGTGCGCTGTTATCCCGCACAGCTGAATCAGGTCTTCATGAATCTCGTGATGAACGCGTGCGACGCGCTCGGCGGCGGCGGCGAGGTGCGCGTGAAGAGCGAGACGACCGAGCACGGCGTGCGCATCTCGATCTCCGACGACGGCCCCGGCATCCCGCCCGCGATCCGCTCGCGAATCTTCGAGCCGTTCTACACCACGAAGCCTGCCGGGCAGGGCACCGGGCTCGGGCTCTCGATCTCGCACGGCATCGTCGAGCGCCACGGCGGCGAGCTCAGCTTCGAGTGTCCGCCTGAAGGCGGCACGACGTTCCGCATCGATCTGCCGCTGGTCGCGAAGCCGCCGTTGGAGGACGAGGTCGAGGCGGGCGCCGCCTGACCGCTCGCTTGAGGTAGCCTGCCTCTCTCCGAGAAGGAGAAAGCGATGCGGCTGGGCCTCAACCTGGGCTACTCGGGCGCGGAAGCGAGCATCGACCTCGAGAAGGTGAAGCGCGCGGAGTCACTCGGCTTCGACTCGCTGTGGAGCGCCGAGGCCTACGGCTCCGACGCCATCACACCTCTCGCCTACGTCGCGGCGCTCACGAGCAAGATCAAGCTCGGCACGGCGATCATGCAGATGCCCGGCCGCACGCCCGCGATGACGGCGATGACCGCGATGACGCTCGACGCGCTCTCGGGCGGCCGCTTCATCCTCGGCCTCGGCCCGTCGGGCCCGCAGGTCGTCGAGGGCTGGCACGGCGTGCCATACGGCAAGCCGCTGACGCGCACGCGAGAGTACGTCGCGATCGTGCGTCAGATCCTCGCGCGCGAGAAGCCGGTGACGTTCTCGGGCGAGCACTATCAGATCCCCAACACTGGGCCGGGTACGACGGGCCTCGGCAAGCCGCTGAAGAGCATCCTGCACGGCCGCAAGGACATGCCGATCTTCACCGCATCGATCGGACCGGCGGGCATCGAGACGAGCGCGGAGGTCGCGGACGGGCTGATCCCCGTCTGGATGAGCCCCGAGCGCATGGATCTGCTGCAGCCGTCGCTCGAGAAGGGCTTCGCCCGCAGCGGCGGCCGTAACAACCTCGCGAGCTTCCGCATCGCGCCGTTCGTCACGGTCGTGGTCGGCGACGACCTCGCGAAGTGCCGCATGCCGGTGAAGGGCATGCTCGCGCTCTACGTCGGCGGGATGGGTGCGCGCGGCAAGAACTTCTACAACGACTACGCGAAGCGGCTCGGCTACGAAGCGGCCGCCGTTCGGATCCAAGATCTCTTTCTCGACGGCAAGAAGATGGAGGCGATGGCGGCGGTGCCCGACGAGCTCGTCGACGAGATCGCGCTGGTCGGGCCGAAAGAGCGCGTGATCGAGCGTCTCGCGGTGTGGAAGGAGTCCGGCGTCACGGACCTGATCGCCGGCGCGAGCCAGCTCGAAGCGCTCGACGTGCTCGCGCGCGGGGCGCTGTAGCGAGCGCCCGCGGCGTCGGATGCGCGCGCCCTCGCGCCCACCGCTCAGTCGCTGACTTCTACTTCCGCCGCCTCCGCGTGCTCCGCCTGCAGCGCGAGCGCGGCGAGGGTCTGCTCCGCGAGCTGCGACGCGAGCTTCTTCACCGCGAAGCGATCGAGGCTGTTACTGACGACCGCCACCTCGTTCGCGAACGAGGCGACCAGGCCGACGCGCGAGGCGGCGCCGTCGCCCGGCTCGCGCCCGATCGCGAAGCGCGCCTCGAACGCGAACAGTCCGAGCCGCAGCTGCACGCGCGCGCGGCCAGGGCGCGCTTCGAGCAGCCGCGCCTCGGCGTTCACCGGCAGGCGATTCATGCGCGAGCGAAAGCGCAGCGGGCAGAGCGGAACGAACGCGGGCGGCGGCGCGTCGATCCAGCCCTCGTGGTTCGGGAGCCAGTGAGCCGCCGCAGCAGGGCTCAT
>DASTOI010000027.1:0-6859 GCA_035762585.1 Myxococcota bacterium | reverse complement strand
GGCGTTCCTTGCCGGCGATCACCTGAACGAGATCGCCCTTGCGAATGCGCTCTGCCATCGAGAGTTCCTTTTGCGGGAAACGAGACCAGAAGTGGTGCGCGGCGGACGTCGATCCCGCGTCGGGCCGGGCGGCCCAGGCGGTGGCTCCGTCTCGTCGGGCGAGCCCCCCGCCTCGAAAGGAGGCGCAATTTGCCGGGTGAGCCCGGCCGGTGTCAACCCATCGAGCTCTTGGGCCCGGCGGACGGAGGCCCGCCGGTATGCTGCGCGGCCATGTCCCAGCGATGGCTCGTTGCGTTCGCGATCTCCTCGGTCGTACTGGCCGGCGGCTGCGGGCGCTGCGTTCCGACGGTGAACGCTCCGATCATGAACTCGCTCTTCGGTTGGGGCGGCGACACGCCCTCCGAGGCGGAGGCGCAGAGCCGCCTCTCGGTTCCTCCCGACTACGAGCTCGCGCTGTACGCGGAGGTGCCGCAGGTGCGGATGCTGCTCGCCACGCCGCGCGGCGATCTGGTCGCGAGCATTCCGCGGCAGGACAAGGTCGTGCTGCTCGCCCGCGACAAGAACGACGACGGGCGTCCCGACGAGGTTCGCGACCTGCTGACCGGCGTCCCCCGCGCGCACGGCCTCGCGCTCTCTCCCGAGGGTTGGCTGTACGTCGGCGCGGCGTCGGCGATCGGCCGCGTGCGCTTCGACGTCGCGACCGGCACGACGCAGGGCGCGCTCGAGTACGTCGTGACGGGGCTGCCCGAAGGCGGAAACCACTGGAGCCGGAACGTCGGCATCGGGCCCGACGGCAAGCTGTACGTGACGGTGGGCTCGAGCTGCAACGCGTGCGTCGAAGAAGACGAGCGGCGCGCCGCGATGCTCCGCTACGAGCCGGATGGCAGCGGCTATCGGCTCTACGCGCGGGGCCTGCGGAACGCGGTCGATTTCGCGTGGCGCCCGGCGAGCGGCGAGCTGTACGCGACGGACAACGGGCGCGACTTGTTGGGGGACGACTTTCCTCCGTGCGAGCTGAACCGCATCGAGCCGGGCGGTGATTACGGCTGGCCGGTCGCGAATGGCGATCGCGTGCCCGATCCGGACAACGGCGCCGGGCAGGCGGCGCGCATCGCGGCGTCGATCCCGCCCGTGTTCTCGTTCCGCCCGCACAACGCGCCGCTCGGCATCACGTTCCTGTCACACCCGAGCCAGCCACTCAGCCATCAGGGAGCGGCGCTGGTGGCGTTGCACGGCTCGTGGAACCGCACGCAGAAGGATGGCTACAAGGTGATCGCGCTGCACTGGAACGAACGCGGCGAGATCCGATCCGAGGACTTCGTGACGGGCTTCCTCGAGGGCGAGGAAGTCTTCGGGCGCCCGGTCGACGTGGTCGAGGCGCCGAACAGCGGAACGATCTTCGTGTCCGACGACTACGCCGGCGTGGTGTACGCAATCACACGGCGCGGAAAGCGAGCCGCACGCAGCGAGACGGCGCCGGCCGGCAGCGTCGCGCAGCCGGCCGCCGCGGACCCGTTGGCAGCCATCGACGCGAGCGAGCGCGCCGCACTCGTTGCGAAGGGCGAGTCCGCTTGGAACGCGAACGGCTGCGCAGGATGCCACGAGGCGGCGGCAGCGGACCCTGGAATGGTGACGAAGCCGCTCGAGCGCTTGGCGTCCCGATACGACGTCGCGTCGCTGACGGCGTTCTTCGCGGCGCCGACGCCGCCGATGCCCGCGCCGCCGCTCGACGAACCCGGCCGGCGCGCACTCGCGGCCTACGTGCTCGAGCGATTCGGCCGCTAGGAGACCGACTCAGGATGCCCGATCACCGCACGCCGAGGGTCCAGCGCACGCGGAGGCCACTGTTCGACTTCGCTCGGCTCCGAAGACTCCGCCCCGTGAGGGAAACCCTCACGGGTCCTCGCTGCGCGCTTCGCTTGCCGGCCCATGCACGCGCGTCTGCGGGAACCTCACCCGCCCCGAACGCCGCACCGATGAGGAAGCCGTGAAGTACCCCGGGGTGATTCGAGAGGCGGCCATCGCCGGCGGCGTCGGGGCGCTTTTCGTCGCGAGCCCGCTGACCGGCGATGAGCTGGGTCGCGCGGCGCTCGCAGGTTTCGGGGTCGCGGCGGCGGTATTCGCGTTTCGAAACCGCGCCGGGCTTCCGCGCGAGCCCGAGGTCATCGCGCATGCGCCGATCGGCTCGGCGGTTCGGGCGTTGCCGTGGGCGCTTTGGCTCGCGCTGCCGCTCTGGGTGCTCGTTTTCTGGCCGACGCTGCAGTGGCTGTGGAAGCACTGGACGTCGAGCATCTGGACCAACGATCACGGCGTGTTCATGCCGCCGATCATCGCGCTGCTGACGTACTTCACGCTGCGCGACGACCCCGACGAGGAGTCCGCGCACTCGGCTTGGGGATTCGTGTGGCTGGTGGTCGCACTCGCGCTCGCGCTGACCGATGCCGCGCTGCGCTCGGGCTACCTCGGCGCGCTCGCGCTGATCGCGAGCCTGCCGGGCCTCTCGCTGCTGCTGCTCGGCACGCGCCGCACGCGGCGGCTCGCGGTGCCGCTCGCGCTCGGCCTGCTGATGGTGCCAGTGCCGGCCGCGATCGCGACGAACGTCGGGCTGCGCCATTTGACCGCCAGCTCGGTCGAGCCCTTGCTGCAGCTGGTCGGCTACTCGGCGTTTCGCGACGGGACCGTGATCCAGCTCGCGGGCGGGACGCACACGTTCATCGTGGCGGACGAGTGCAGCGGTATCGCGACGCTCTACGCGGGCGTGGCGGTCGCGACCGTGCTCGCCTGTTATGCGCGCTCCCACGCGAAGCGGCTCGCGCTGCTCGCCGCAGTGCTGCCGCTCGCGATCGGCGCGAACGTCGTGCGCGTGCTCGCGCTGATCCTGATGTCGTCGGGTCTCGGGCATTGGATCATGGAGAGCCCGATCCATCCGCTCACCGGGGTTGCGACCTTCGCGATCGTCGTCGGCGGCTTGTTGGTCGTCGCGGGCCGCGACCCGCTCGGAACGCTCGCGTGACGCGGCTCTCCTCGAGGTACGGCCTCGCGCTCGTCACGTTGCTCTCGCTGAGCGCGCTGGCGCGCGTCGCGTGGATACACGATGCGCGCGGGCCGGACGTGTGCCGCTCGCCGGAGGCGATCAAGGCGACGTCGCTGATTCCCGGAACGATCGCGCTCGGTGAGCGGCTCGAGGCCCTCGACGCCGACACTTTCCAGTGGAGCGAAGGCGAGCTCGCGAATCCGCTCTCGCCGCGCAGTCCGATGCAGTTCCAGATCGTGCGCTCTTACGACGCCCCGAGGTTGTACGGCAACCCGATGCGGATCGGCGAGCGCACGGGTCCGAACGCGCACGAAGAGCTCGCGAGCGCGGGCTCGCGGCCGGATCGCATGCAGCCGGAGGATTTGCGCGTTCGCGAGCTTGCCGTCGACGGCGATCGCGTCCCGGTCCACGTCGCATGGGATCACACGCAGGCGCCGCACGGGCCGAGCCGACTCGTCGCGTGGATGTTCGTCTACGAGAACCGACCCGTGCGATCACCGCTGCTTGGACAGCTCGCGGGCGCGGCTCCGCTCGTCGTCGGCGGTCCGCGGCCACTGACTCTCGTCACGATCTCGGCGGTGGCCCCGCGCTCGACGAGCGACCAGGCGGAGAATGCGGCGATGGCATGGCTCGCCGACGCATGGCGATACATCGCTCGCTCGTGCGCGCCGTGAGTCGAAACGGCGGCAGCCGCGCGTGGTGGTGGCTGTTCGCCACCAGCCTCGTTGTGCTGGGAGTCGCCGATGCGGTCGTGCTCCATCTCACGAAGGCCTATTTCGGAAGCGGCTACAACGGTTTCGCGCTGACCGGCCTCGGACAGCGAGCGACATTCTTCGCGACGGGCGCGCTGCTCGATCTCACGCTCTTGGCGGCCACGTGGGGTCTCGTCGCGGGCGTTGCGAGGCTCGTGCGCGCGCGGCCGCTGCGCGCGCTCGCGGGTGCCGCGGCGCTCGGTCTGGCGCTCCCGCTCGCGTTCGATCTCACGATGCATCGTTTGCATCGGGTGTTGGGGGACGTGCTCGAGCTGCGGCTCCTGATCGACCTCGCCGGCGGGAGCTGGGGCTCAGCGCTCGGTGAGGCCGCACAGGACCTTCCGCCGCTCGCGTTGATCGCGCTGCTCGCCGGTCTCGCGAGCAGCGTGCTCGGCTTCATCGTGTTGCGGGTCGAGCGCGCGAACCTCGGGCTCGCTGCCGCCCGATTGCCGCGCGGCGGGGCACTCGCGATCGCGAGCGGAGTCGGGCTGCTCGCCGGCGCGCTCCTGCTGGGAGTCGCCGCCTCGCGCGCTCCGGCGCTGAACTTTGGATTGAGCGCGAAGCCCTCCGGCCGCGCCATCGCGGCAGTGGTCAGCTCGATCACGGATGTCGACCGCGATGGCTTCGGCTTGCTCTCCGTGCCGAGCGATCCGGCGCCGTTCGACGGCGCGATTCACCCCTGGGCAATCGATCGGCCCGGGAACGGGATCGACGAGGATGGAGTCGCCGGCGATTTGCCCACGGAGTTCGTGCCGCCGGCGCCGGTCGAAGTGCCCCGCGCGGTGCCGCGGGCGGGCTCGCCGAGCGTGGTGCTGATTCTCCTCGAGGGCTTCCGGCCCGACATCATCGGGCTCCGCGTCAGGGGCCGCGAAGTCACGCCGAACCTCGCGCGGCTCGCTGCGACGGGGATGCAGAAAGTCGCGTATGCGCACGTGCCCGCGACGTGGGCGTCGCGGGGCTCGTTGCTGCAGGGGCGCGTCGTGCCGACGCCCGAGGGCGACACGCTCGTCGATGACTTCCTCGCGCGCGGGTACGAAGTGGGCTGGTTCTCGGGGCAGCACGATGGGTCCGAGCTGGCGCGGCTCGGTACGGAGCGCGCCACTCGCTTCTCCGACGCGCGCGCGGATCTCGAGCGCAGGACGTCGCGCTCAGCCCAGCCGATCAGTCTGCAGGTTTCCTGGAAAGCCGTGAATGCGCGGGTGACTGAGTTCCTCAGCACACGCTCTTCTCGTTCTCCGCTCTTCCTCTACGTGAACCTCGTCGACACTCACTTCCCTTACTGGCACCGCGAGCTCGACGATCTGCTCAGTGTCGGAGAGCTGCCGCGAAACGAGATTCGAGCCGAGAATCGCGCGCGGGTGTGGCAGGCGTATTTGAACGCCGCCGCCAACGTGGACCGTGCGATCGGTGAGCTGCTCACACAGATCGATGGTGAGCTCGGTCCAGGCACATTGATCGTGGTCACGGCGGATCACGGCGAGGCATTCTACGAAGCCGCGTTTCTCGGCCACGGGCAGGCCCTCGATACGATTCAGACCGCCGTGCCGCTGATCGTGCGCGGGGGAGGCGCGGAGCTGCCTGACCCGGTGGCGCTCAGCGACTTGCGTGGGCTGATCGGGAGCTGGCTCGACGGCTCGAGCCCGACGCAACTCGAACGAACCGAGATCTCGCAATGGCTCGGCGAGCTCGCTAGGCCGCGGTCCGTAGCACTGAGAACGAGGACCGGCCCTCGGATCGTGGATCTGGCGAGTCCGCTCCCCGAAGGCGGATTGAGTGAGATCGAGCGGCGCGCCGTGTGGGCATGGGAGGCGAGCCGCGCCGCTACGAAGTGAAACGGCGCCGGCGCTGTGTCCAGCGTCGGCGCCGCTCAGAAAGATCCCACCGTCTAGCTACTCTCCCACCGGGAAGCCCGGCAGTACCATCGCCGAAGCAGGGCTTAACTTCCGTGTTCGGAATGGGAACGGGTGTGGCCCCTGCTCTATGGACGGTGGGAAAAACAAAGATCGCGGTCGCGGTCACGGCAACCGAATAGATTTCTGGGTCCGCACGGAGGCAGTGCGATCGACGAGCGAAAGAGGCGAGTGGTCAAGCCTCACGGGCGATTAGTACCGGTCAGCTTCACGCGTTACCGCGCTTCCACCTCCGGCCTATTGCGTCGTGGTCTTCGACGGCCCTTCAGGGGACTTACGTCCCGGGAGACCTCATCTTGGGGTGGGTTTCCCACTTAGATGCTTTCAGCGGTTATCCCATCCGAACATGGCTACCCGGCGGTGCTCCTGGCGGAACAACCGGTACACCAGCGGTTCGTCCATCCCGGTCCTCTCGTACTAGGGACAGCGCCCCTCAAGTCTCCTGCGCCCACGGCGGATAGAGACCGAACTGTCTCGCGACGTTCTAAACCCAGCTCGCGTGCCGCTTTAATTGGCGAACAGCCAAACCCTTGGGACCTGCTTCAGCCCCAGGATGCGACGAGCCGACATCGAGGTGCCAAACCTCCCCGTCTATGTGAACTATTGGGGGAGATCAGCCTGTTATCCCCGGCGTACCTTTTATCCGATGAGCGATGGCCCTTCCATTCAGAACCACCGGATCACTAAGACCTGGTTTCCCACCTGCTCGACTTGTGAGTCTCGCAGTCAAGCTCCCTTATGCCTTTGCACTCTACGGCTGGTTTCCAATCAGCCTGAGGGAACCTTCGCGCGCCTCCGTTACTTTTTGGGAGGCGACCGCCCCAGTCAAACTACCCACCACGCAGTGTCTCCAGCCCGGATGACGGGCTCAGGTTAGATCGGCAGCACAACAAGGGTGGTATTTCAACGTTGGCTCCACCGAGACTAGCGTCCCGGCTTCAAAGCCTCCCACCTATCCTACACATGCTGAACCGACGATCACTGCGAAGTTGTAGTTAAGGTGCACGGGGTCTTTTCGTCCTGCCGCGGGTCGCCGGCATCTTCACCGGCAATTCAGTTTCGCTGAGTCTCTGGTCGAGACAGTGGGGAAGTCGTTACGCCATTCGTGCAGGTCGGAACTTACCCGACAAGGAATTTCGCTACCTTAGGACCGTTATAGTTAC
>DASTOI010000026.1:0-4756 GCA_035762585.1 Myxococcota bacterium | reverse complement strand
GCCGACGGTCGACAGATCGAGCACGGTGATGCCGCCGAGCGCGCTCGGCAGATCGCTCTTCGGCCGCTTCGGTCGCTTCGCGACGACCGGCGCCTTCACCGGCATCCGGCGACCCGGAACGATGCGCTTGCGCGGTTTCATCTCGTCTCTCCTCCGGCCGCGAGCGGCCGGCGACGTCCGGCTCGCCGTTCCAGCGCGACTCGTGAAGGCGGCCGGAGCAGGCGTCACGAGCTGCGACGCCGTGCGGATGGTGAGCTCGAACGCGGCGATGATATTCGAGACGCTGCGTCTTGTAAATCGAATCCCGCAGGGAGGCGCGCTTGATCCGCGCAGCGACCCGGGCCGAAGTGCTCGGAATTCTGTAGGAATTGCCGCCTCAACCGAAGGGACCCCGAATGCTTCTCGCGCGCCGCGCCGCGTGCTGGCTCTCGCTCACTCTGACTGCGCTCACGTTCTCGCTCGGCTGCGCGTCCACTCCGGCCGGCCGCGACTGGCAGGTCGTCGAGGGGCCGAACCTCGCGATCTATACGGATGGGAAGGCCGAGGACGCGCAGGCGCTCCATCTCGAGCTCGAGCGCTTCCGCGCCGCGACGGTTTGGTTCACGAACCTCGGCAAGGCGAAGCTCGGCAAGGTCCGGCTGATGGTCTTCAAGAGCGGCACCGACGCGCTCCCGTACTTGATCGAGAAGGAGAACGGCGCGTGGGCGAGCGTGACGCCGACCGGAAGCCTCGGCGTCGCGAAGCTCGCCGGTGAAAACAAGGCCGCCGACCGCCAGACGCTGAAGCGCGACCTCGTGAAGCTCTGGATGGACGACGCGCGCGTGCGTGCGCCGGTCTGGTACCGCGAGGGCCTCGCCGAGCTGGTCTCCGCGTTCGTGATCGACGGGGACGGTGTGACGATCGGCGGGCTGCCGCCGATCCAGCTGAGCCAGTACGCGACCCTAATTGCCGACGAAAAGAAGGGGCACGCGCCGGGCGCGCTGCTCAGCGAGGAGCCGGCGCGATACACGACCGAGGATCGCGCGCGCGTTTGGCTGGTCGTGCATTACCTGATGGTCGCGAACGTCGAGCGGCAGGATGCGCTGCGCGAATACTTCAAGGCGTGGGCGAAAGGGACGCCGAGCGCCGACGCGTTCGCGGCGGCGTTCGGGCAGGCGCCGGCCGACTTTTATCGCCTCGAGGTGGCGCGATACGGAACGCGCGCGCTCGCGGCGCGCAAATTCGGCCTCGAAGGCAAGGGACCGGAGCCGCGCGTCCGAGAGGCATCGGCGGAAGAGATCGAGAAGCTGACTGCTGAGGTGGATCGGGCGGTGCAGCGGTTGCGGTGAGTGGTTGGACTGATTAGGCCGCGAGCACCGCAGGCGCGGCGGGGCCGGTCCGGCGGGGGCTCGGCTCCGCTCACCCGCGTGACCGCGATGGGCGCGGGCTTGCGCCCTTCGAGAATTCTGGCGCGCTGCGCTTCTAGTTTGAGCGCGGTCACGCCTGGGGCATCGCTCCGCGACCCCCGCCTACCCGGCCTCGCCGCGCCTGCTCTTGCTGGGTTCGGCGCACGCGGCACATGTTGGGGAGGTGAGGCGCGGGTCGGCGCGGCTTTGAGCCGCGCCTCCCGCGCATTTTGTTGTGGTGAATCCGTTGCTTCTCAGCTGTTCGCGACCAATGCCTGCAGCGAGCGGCCGATTCGGCCGGTGGTGTCGAATTGTTCGACTTCGGCGATGCCGACGCCGGCGCGCTGGCTCAGCGTGATCGGGCGGAGGCCGAGCCACGGGCCTTCCGGGATGCGCTCGCGGTAGATGGTGATGTCGGCGTTGATGAAGCGCATCTGCACTTGCGCGCCCTCGACGGCGCGGACGCGCAGCGAGAGCCGGCCGGCCATTGCGAAGGTCATGTCGGAGAGCGCGCCGAAGCGAACTTGCGGCGAGGTGGGCTCACCGGCGACGAGCTCGAGCGGAGTGGTCAGCCACGCGACCGGGCCGTGCGCATCGCGCGCGGTTCGCACTTGGAGCGAGAAGTGGAAGCCGGGCGGCGCGCTCGCGCTGAAGACGTTCGGCATGAACTCGAAGGCGCGCGCGGCCTCCGGCGGCGGAGGAGGAGGCGGCGCGTCTTCGATCCAGTCGGCCACGAGATCCGGCCGCGGCGCGAGCAGCAGCGCGGTGCCGCGCGAGACTTCGTCGTTCCCTAATGACAGCGTCGACTCGACCAGACCGAGCCTGCGTCCGCGGCGCAGCCAGCGCTTCGTGAGGCGCAGCGGCTGTTTCGGAACGGGTCGAAAGAGGTCGACGGTGAGCCGCGCGAGCTGGAGGCCGGACTCCGCGGCGCACTCCTCGGCGCTGCGCGTGAACAGGCCGGCGACCGGGGCGCCGTGCTGCGCGTCCGCGGACCACGGGCTGCCCGCCCAGACGGTCGGGATGAAGAGGTCGCGATCGCGCTCGTAGAGGTGCTCCGCCATCGTGCCGTCGCTCGCGCTGCCTGATTACTTCACGCGGATCGGCACGTTCGCGAAGCCGCGCACGTGGGCCTGATAGGTGCGCGTGAGACCGGCCTCGTCGACTTGATAATCGGGGAAGCGCGCGCGGATCTCTTCGAGCGCGACGCGCGCTTCGAGCCGCGCGAGCGACTTCCCGATGCAGACGTGTTGCCCGTGGCCGAAGTAGATCTCGCGGTCGCGCGGACGGCGCACGTCGAAGCGATCGGGCTCGGGGTACTCGCGCTCGTCGCGGCCGGCGGCGCCGGTGACGAGCGCGACGCGCGCGCCGGCGGGAATCGTGACGCCGTGCCAGGTCGAGTCCACCTGCGCGACGCGGCCTTGGAACTGCGACGGCGCGTCGTAGCGCAGCGTCTCCTCGATCGCGGCGGGAATCAGGGACGGATCGCTCCAGACGAGCGCGCGCTGCTCGGGATTGCGCGCGAGGTAGACGACGAGGTTCCCGATCAGCTTCGCGGTCGTCTCCGCGCCCGCGGCGCCGAGCAGGTTGCAGAAGGCGCCGATCTCGTCATCGCCGAGCGCGCGCGTCTCGCCGTCGACGTCGTCGTACTGCGCCTCGGCCATCAGGCTGATCAGGTCGTCCTGCGGGCGCCTGCGCCGCTCGTCGAGCAGCGCGCGCACCATGCTCTGTGATTTCTGGATCGCGCCGATTCCGCTCGGTGGCGGCAAGTTCGTGTCGGGATCGCGCGCCAGGCTCGCGTCGACGAGCTCGCGGAATTGATCGCGCAGCTCGGGCGGGAAGCCGAGCAGCACACTGATCACGTCCATCGGGAACTTCACCGAGAACTCGCGCTGAATGTCGAATTCGCTGCGCGCCGCGAGCTTGTCGAGATGGCCGCGCGCGAGCGTGCGGATCGCGGGCTCGAGCGCGGCGATCCGGCGCGGCGTGAAGCCGCGGCTCACGATGTTGCGGACGCGCGTGTGGCGCGGCGGATCCATCCCGATGATCGAGAAGAATTCGCCCGGAATCTCGCCGTGATTCTCGAGCGTCGGCCCGAGCCGCGAGCTGAACGTCTTCCAGTCGAGCGTCGCGCTCCAGACGTCCTCGAATCGAAACAGCGCGTAGAACTTCATGCGCGCGTTGTACGAACATGGCTGCCGATCGCGGAACCACGCGTAGGCGGGGTACGGATCGAGCTGCATCTCGTGCGAGTACGGGTCGTACGTGCGTTCAGCGTCCGCCATGCGCGCACGATAGTCCGAGTCGGCAAAACGGGGTCGGACCCCGTTTCGCCAACATGCGAGGGGCGACGCGTCTGCGTACAGTGCGCGCCTTTTCGGAGAGGAAGTGAGATGGGCAAGCTCGATGGACGCGTTGCAGTCATCACCGGCGCGGGGCGCGGCATCGGCGCGGCGGTCGCGGAGACGATGGCGGCGGAGGGCGCGTGCGTCGTCGTGAACGATCTCGGCGTCTCCTTGACGGGAGAGGCCGCGAGCGCCGGCCCGGCGCAGGAGGTCGTCGAGAAGATCCTGAAGGCGGGCGGCAAGGCGGTCGCGAACACCGCGAACGTGACGAGCTTCGACGAGACGCGCGAGCTGATCCAGACCGCGGTCCGCGAGTTCGGGCGGCTCGACATTCTCGTCAACGTCGCCGGCATCATCCGCGACGGGCTCGTCTGGAAGCTCACCGAGGAGCAGTGGGATTCCGTGATCGCGGTGCACCTGAAGGGCACCTTCAACACGACGCGCCACGCGAGCGAGTGGTGGCGCGACAACCGCGGCGGCCAGTACCGGATCATCAACTTCGTCTCGGGCTCGGGCCTGTACGGCTCGCCCGTCCAGCCGAATTATGCGGCCGCGAAGATGGGCATCGTCGGGCTCACGTTCTCGTGCGCGAACTCGCTCGGGCAGTACGGCGTCACCGCGAACTGCGTCGCGCCGGTCGCGTTCACGCGCATGACCGAGAGCCTGCAGGGCAAGAGCACGCTGATGAACTACAGCCCTGATAACCCGCGCATCTCGACCGCGAACGTCGTGCCGCCGGTGGTCTACCTCGCGAGCGAGCGCAGCGCATGGCTGAACGGCCGCGTCGTCCAGTGCGGCAACGGCCGCATCGGTCTGTTCGCGAACCCGGTGATCACGCGCGAGGTCGTCACCGACGGCGTGTGGGAGATGGACACCGCGTTCGCGGAGATGGAGAGCGCATTCCAGGAGGCGATCCTCTACCCGAACCCGTTCGCGCGGCCGAAGGGCTGAGGGTGGTCTATCGCGAGCGCCCGAGCCGCGAAGCCGTGGATCGCTTTCTCGAGCAGCTGCGCACGCACACGCAATCGC
>DASTOI010000025.1:0-3477 GCA_035762585.1 Myxococcota bacterium | reverse complement strand
GGACGCCGGCCCAGCGCGCGGGGTCTTCCGGGATCGCGTCTAGCGAGCCGAACGCGGCGAGCGCGGCGGCCGCGCTCTTTGCGCCGAAGCCGGGCACTCCGGGCAGGCAGTCGACCTTGTCGCCGAGCAGAGCCAGGTAGTCGGGAATTCGCGCCGGCGAGACGCCGAACTTCGCCCGCACGCCGTCGGCGTCGAGCGTCGACTCGCGCGCGAGATCGTGGAAGCGCGCGGCACCGTCCTCGCGCACGAGCTGAGTGAGATCTTTGTCCGTGCTGACGATCTCGGCGACGAGGCCCGCCTTCGCGGCGCGCTCCGCGAGCGTCGCGATCAGATCGTCCGCCTCGTAGTCGAACGCCTCGTAGGCCGGCACGCCGAGCGCGCGCGAGATCTCCATGCACAGATCGAACTGCGGCTCGAGGTCCGGCGGAAACTCGTTGCCGCGCGCCCGCTTGTAGTCGGGGAACTGCTTGTTACGGAAGCTCGTGATCGCTTCGTCGAAGCACGCCGCCACGTGCGTCGGCTCGCGCTCGCGCAGGAAGCGCAGCAGCGTGTTCGCGTAGCCGTAGGCCGCGCCGGTCGGAGATCCGTCGGGCGCCGGCATCGCCGGCAGCGTGACCCACGCGCGAAAGACGTAGACCGGCGCGTCGATCAGGTAGACGACGTTCACTCGATCGCCCCCGCGTCTCGACGTTCCTAACGACGACCCTCGAACACCGCTTCCGACACGAAGTCGGCCGCCTTGTGCAGGTCGATCTCGCGCTTCTCGCCGCTGCCGCGGAAGAACACCTCGAGCTTGCCGTTCGCGAGGCCCTTCGGGCCGACCGTCACGCGCACCGGGATCCCGATCAGCTCCGCGTCCTTGAACTTCACGCCGGGCCGCTCGTCGCGGTCGTCGAGGATCGTGTCGACGCCGAGCTTGATCAGCGCCTCGTAGAGGCGCTCGCCGGCCTCGTGCGTCGCGACCTCCTTCGGGTTCAGCACCGTCACCGCCACTTCGTACGGCGCCACGCTGACCGGCCAGCGGATGCCGTTCGCGTCGTGCTTGCGCTCGACGATCGCCGCGAGCAGGCGGCCGACGCCGATTCCGTACGAGCCCATCATGATCGGGACGTTCTTTCCATCCTCGGCCTGCACGCTCGCCCCGAGCCTCTCGCTGTAGCGCGTGCCGAGCTTGAAGATGTGGCCGACCTCGACCGCCTTGCGCACGGCGAGCTTCGCCTCGCACATCGGGCACGGCTCGCCCTCGGTGACGAGCCGTAGATCGAGCCACTGCGCGACCGCGATGTCGCGCGCGACGTCGACGCCGCGCAAGTGGAAGTCGTCGGCGTTGGCGCCGGTCGTCATGCCGCGGCGGCCGTGCAGCGCGGCGTCGGCGACGACGCGCAGGCCCGAGACGCCGACGGCGCCGAGGCTGCCGGCGCTCGCGCCGAGCGCGGCGCGAATCTCGCCCGCGTGCGCGGGGCGCACCTCGCGCGCGCCGGCGCCGTCGATCAGCTTCTGCAGCACGAGCTGGTGATCGCCGCGCAAGAGGACGAGCGTCGCCGCGCCGTCGATCACGTAGACGAGCGTCTTGATCTGGCGCTCGGCGGGCGCGCCTCCGCTCATACGCGCGAGATCCTCGATCGTGCGCACGCCGGGCGTCGGGAACTTCTCGGGCGGGCCCGCGTTTTCCGGATCCGCGACCTCGGGCAAGAGCGACGTCGCCTTCTCGACGTTCGCCGCGTAGCCGCACGCGCCGCACGCGGCGACCCAGTCTTCGCCGGCGTCGGTCTCGACCATGAACTCGACCGACTCGCTGCCGCCCATCGCGCCCGACGACGCCTGCACCGCGATCGTCTCGATGCCGCAGCGCTCGTAGATCTTGCGGTAGGCGTCGAAGTGGTTCTGGAACGAGCGGTCGAGGCCGTCCGCGTCCTTGTCGAAGGAGTACGAGTCCTGCATCACGAACTCGCGCACCCGTAACAAGCCGGACTTCGGGCGCTCCTCGTCGCGGAACTTGGTCTGGAACTGGAACCACGTCTGCGGGAGCTGGCGGTAGGAGCGCAGCTCCTTCGCGAGCGTGGTGAAGACCTCCTCGTGCGTCATGCCGAGGCAGGCGTCGGCGCCGTGCCGGTCCTCGAGCCGGAACATGGTCGCGTCGATCGCGTCCCAGCGGCCGGACTCCTTCCACAGCTCGGCCGGTTGCAGCGCCGGCAGCGAGAACTCCTGCCCGCCGATCTTCTCGATCTCGCTGCGCAGGATCGCCTCGATCTTCTTCGCGACGCGGTGCCCGAGCGGGAGCAGCGAGTACGTGCCCGACGCGAGCTGGCGGATGAAGCCCGCGCGCACGAGCAGCTTGTGCGAGATCGCCTCGGCGTCGGCGGGGTCGTCGCGAAGCGTCGGGATGAAGGCGGCGGTCCAGCGCACGGCGGGCTCCTGGGCGAAGGCGCGGAACCTAGCCGCGGGCGACAGCGTTACAGCGGGGTCAGACCCCGCTGTAACGCTGCGTTCGCGCCGAGGCGGGGCTTGCCGTCAGAGCGGAGTTCCGTTCTCCGGATCCCGCGCGTAGCGGTCGAACGCGGCGATCAGCTTCTGCGTGAGCGGGCCGGCCTCGCCGCGCCCGATGCGCGCGCCGTCGAGCGATGCGACCGGCACGACCTTCGCGCCGCTGCCGGTGAGGAACGCCTCGTCGGCCGCGATCAGGTCGTAGCGGCCGAGCGTCCGCTCCTCGGCCGGCACGCCGAGCTGCGCGGCGATCTCGAGCACGCTCGCGCGCGTGATTCCCTCGAGCGCGCCGTCGCTCGCCGGCGGCGTCAGCAGCCGTCCACCGCGAACTGCGAACACGTTCGCAACGCTGGCTTCCGCAACGGCACCAGCCTGGTTCAGCAGCAGCGCGTCGTCCGCGCCGTGGCGGCGCGCCTCCTGCTTCGCGAGCGCGTTGTTCAAGTAGTTGAGGCTCTTCACGCGCGGGTCTCGCACGTCGGGCGGCGGCGAGCGCCGGCTCGAGGTGATCAGCGTGATCCCGCTGCGCAGCTTCTCGTCCGAGAAGATCCGGATTTTGTCGACGATGCAGGTGACGAACGGCTCCGGGCAGCTCGTCGGATCGACGCCGAGCTCGCCGACTCCGCGCGAGACGACGAGCCGCACGTAGGCATCGCTCTCGTCGCTCGCGCGCAGGTGCTCGCGAGCGGTCGCGAGCGTGAGCGCTGCGAGCCCGGCGCGGCCGCCGGGCAGCGCGAGCCCGAGGCAGCGAGCGCCGGCCTCCAAGCGGTCGAGGTGCCGCTCGAGCCGGAATAGCCGCCCGCTGTAGACGCGCATCCCTTCGAACACGCCGTCGCCGTAGAGAAAGCCGTGATCGAGCACAGAGACCTTCGCCTCGGCGCCGTCGACGATGCGACCGTCGAGCCAGACTTTCATGCCGTGCCTCCGTTCGGGGTCGGGCGTCGCCGCCACGCGGGATCGCGGGCGGCGAGGCGCAGAGAGATCGCGCGCGCGGCG
>DASTOI010000024.1:0-9463 GCA_035762585.1 Myxococcota bacterium | reverse complement strand
ATCGCCACCAAGGGCTACGACGTCGCGTACATGCCGTACTGCACGGGCGACGTGCACGTCGGCAACAACGTCATCACGTACACCGACCCGACGGGCCAGAATCCGCCGCTCACGTTCCGGCACGTCGGCTACAACAATACGCGCGCGGCGCTCGACTATCTGCGGACGCGCTTCCCGAGCATCAACAAGCTGCTCGTGACCGGGTTCAGCGCGGGCGGCGTCGCGACGAGCGCGGCCTACTACCACGCGCGCCGCACGCTGCTGCCCGCCAGCAGCTACCTGCTGAACGACTCGGGGCCGGTGTTCCCGGCTCCGAACTCGACCTTCAAGTCGCGCCCGCTGCACCAGCTGATCACGACGCAGTGGAACCTCGCCTCGCTGTACGGGACGCTGCCGGCGACGTTCAACCCGAACGACTTCGGCACGATCAACGACATGGTCGCGCGCGAGTTCCCGAGCGATCAGCTCGCGTACACGGGCTACTCGAGCGATTACAACTTCTCGCGCTTCTCCTACGAGCGCTTCTACCCCGGCATCACGCAGGCGGGCGTGCTCGCGAACTGGCGCGCGGATCAGGCGAACCTGATCGCGCGGCTGAGCACGTTCTCGCGCTTCAGCTACCACGTGCCATGGCATCGCCCGATCAACGCCAGCCACTGCTCGTCGATCATCACGTTCATCGGCAGCCACGCATGCTCGAAGATTCGCAAGAAGTACTGGTACGAGATCCCATGGCCGCAGTCGTGGAAGTGCACGGGCACGTTCCGCCCGTTCGAGACGTTCCTGCAGAACTGGCTCGCGAGCGATCAGGTGCAGCGCATCGTCGAGACCTCGAACAACTACAACACCGAGGATCCGGGCATGGCGATCGTCGCGCCGTTGATCAACGACGCGATCGACGGCTGACGCAAGCGCCGCGTAGCGGCGCGCGCAGCGAGCCGAAGGCGAGCGAAGCCGAACAGTGGCCTCCGCGTCACGTGACATCGCGCTGCCTCTCGTCGCACGCGGTGCGCCTTTGAGGGAGAAGCGAGGCCGCGCTGCCGCTCTCGCCGTGTTGCTGTGCGCAGCCGCGTACGCCGGCGCGGCTGCGCAGCCGCTCGAGATCGGCGAGGCGCGTGCGCCCGAGCCGTTCACGCTCGAGCAGCGGCTGCTCGACGCCGCGCGGCGCGGCGATCGCACGACGGCGGAGCGTGCGCTCGCGAAGGGCGCCGCGCTCGAAGCGCGCGACGAGGCGGGCCGTGGCGCTCTCTTGCTCGCCGCGCGCGACGCGCGCGATCTCGCGCTCGTCAGCTGGCTCCACGCGCGCGGCGCCGCGATCGATGCGCCGGACGCCACGGGACGCGCCGCGCTCTCGTGGGCCGCGGCAGCGGGCGATCGTGAGCTCGCGGAATGGCTGCTCGCGCGCGGCGCCGTCGCGAATCGCCCCGACGCTGATCGCCGCACGCCGCTGTTTCACGCCGCCGCGGGCGGCCACGTCGAGATCGCGCGTGCGTTGCTCGCGAGCGGCGCCCTAGTCGACGCCGCCGATCGCTTCGGCGATACGCCGCTGATGGTCGCGTGCATCCGCGGACAGAATGCAGTGGCGGAGCTGCTGCTCGCGAGCGGCGCCGACCCCACGCGGCGCAACCAGGAGGGCCGCACGCCCGCGGATCGGGCGGCACCGTCCGCGCCGGCCTGCCGCGCGCCCGCGCCGACATCGAAGCCGGCGTCGGATTGAATCTCGCGTGGGCCGCCGCGGGCGGCGCGCTCTTCTGCCTCGGCTACGCGGGCTTCGGCTTCTGGCCGTGCGCGCTCGTCGCGTGGGCCGCCCTGTGGCACGCGCTCGATCGCGCGCGAGGCATCGCGGGCCCCGCGCTGCTCGGCTTCGTGTTCGGGGAGGTCGCGCACGCGGGCGGCTTTTCGTGGTTGTTGCGGCTGACCGACGTGTTCCTGGCCGGCAACGACCTGCTCGGCGCTGCGCTGTTCTCGTTGCATTCGCTGGTGTTCGGCGCGATGTGGGCCGCGCACGCGGCGCTGTTCCGCGCGGCGCGCGTGCGCGGCGTACCGCTCGCGGTCGCGGGGCCGTGCGCGCTCGTGCTCGTCGAGTGGCTCTTTCCGCAGCTCTTCCCGGCGCACCTCGCGGACGCGTTCGTCGATCGAACCGCGTTCGCGCAGCTCGCGAGCCTCGGCGGCCCGCTGCTCCTCTCCGCGCTCGCCGCGTTCGTGAACGCCGCGCTGCTCGAGCTCGTGCGCTGGCTCGCGGGAGCGCGCGCGTTTCCGCGCGCGGCAACGCTCGCCGCCGTGGCAGCGCTCGCGGCGGCGAGCGCGTTCGGCGCGTGGCGCCTCGCCGAGATCGCGTGCGCGGATGCGGCCGCGCCCGCTCTGCGGGTCGGCGCGGTGCAGGCGAACGCGGCGCCGCTCGAGAAGCGCGAGCGGCCGGAGCAGCTTCACCGCACGCATCTCGCGATGGCGCGCGAGCTGCTCGCGCAGGGCGCGCTCGATCTCGTCGTGTGGCCCGAGACGGTGATCTCGCGCGGCATCGCGGGGCCGTTTCCGCTCGCGGGCGACCTGATCCGCGGGGACAACCGCGTGCCGTTGTTATTCGGCGCCGCGTCCGTGCGCACGGAAGACGGCGCGCGCCGCATCTATAACTCCGCGCTGCTGGTCGAGCGCGACGGCACGATTCGCGCCGGCTACGACAAGCGTCTGCTCGTCCCGTTCGCGGAGTGGGCGCCCGCCGCGCTCGCGCGCTTCTTCCCGAACGCGCAGCGCTTCGGCGCCGCGCACGAGCTGCGCGCGGTCGTGCTGGACGGCGCGCCGATCGCGACGCCGATTTGTTACGAAGCCGCGGTCTCGGGCTACGTGCGCGAGCTCGTGCACGAAACGCGCGCGCAGTGGATCGTGATGCTCGCCAACGACGGCTGGTTTGGAGACTCGCACCTCCCGCACATCCATCTCGCCGTCGCGCGCCTGCGCGCGATCGAGAACGGGCGCTGGACGCTGCGCGCGACCAACAGCGGGATCAGCGCGCTGATCGACCCGGCGGGCCGCATCGTCGCGCGCACGCCGCTGCTGGAACCGGCGCTCTTGCGCGGCGAGCTGCGTCCCCGCAGCGAGCGGACGCTCTATGCGCGGCTCGGAGAGTGGCCGGGCTGGGTCGCGGCGGGGCTGCTTCTTGCACTCGGCACGCGGCGAGAAGGTCGGGACGCGGTGCGCGAAGTCATTGCGGGCGCGGCCTGAGCGATCCAGCGCCGGAGCCAGGCGCCGGCGATTCGCGCAAGCTCGCTCCGCGGCGACGGGGATCGCGCGCGCCGGAAGGAATCTCGACGAGCAACGACGACACGAGCGCCGCGAGGCCGGCGATTTGGAGCCCCGCGCGCGCAGCGTGCGCGAGCTCCCAGCGCAGCCGCAGCGCCGTCCAGTCGGGCGGCAGCGTTTCGGGCGTGAGCGCGGCGACCGTCGCGTTGATCGGCGCGAGCACGACCCAATAGATCGCGTGCGCCGCTGCGATGCAGAGCGCGCCGCTGAGCGTCCACACGAACGCGTGGCCGCGGCCGCGCACGAGCATCACGAGCAGCGCGCTCGCGAGGACGGCGCCGACCTCGAACGACGCGCCGACCGTGCCGAACGCGCGGTAGAGCGTCTGCGAGATCGTCAGCCAGAGGGGGCCCTCGTAGCCCAGCTTCGCGGGCAGCTCGAGCAGGTGGCCGAGCGCCGCACCGAGGCTGAGCGCCGCGAGCAGGATCGTCGCGAGTCGCCACGTCTTCAGGACCATCGCGTCACCTCCAGCACCAATAAGTCACCAAGCGGGGACGTTCCTGCGCTGGTGACTTGTTGGGCTTCCGCTCCGAGCGTCGCGCAGCCGGTCGAACACTGTCCCCTACGTCACCAGTAGGTATGAACGTCCCCGGTGGTGACTTGACGCACGCCGCGTTCACGGCGGATTCGGGTGCATCATCCATGCCGGGAGCGCGCGCGCACGGCGACCGCGGTCTGCACCGCGCTCCAGGCCGCGCAGAGCGCGAGCCCACCCGCCTCGCGCGCGAGCTCGTCGCTCGCAGCCGTCATCTTCCAATGCGTGAAAGCCTCCGCGCGCGCGCCCAACAAGTTCGGCAACGCGCGCAGCGCGAGCAACGCGAACACCGCGAGCGCGGCGACGTTCGGCGCGATCGGCAGCTGGCCTTGCGCAGCGCGTGCGGCGAGCAGCGCCGCGACGCCGTAGATCGCGATCCAGTACGCCGGATCCGGATCGTTCCACTGCAGCGCCGCCGAGACGACGAAGAGCGTCGCCATCAGCGCAGCAGCGATGCGAAACGCCGGAGCGGAACTCCTCGCAGCGTCGGGCGGCATGTCACGCATGCTAGGAGACCGACTCAGGACGCCCGATCACCGCACGCCGAGGATCCAGCGCACGGGGAGGCCACTGCGGATCTCTTCGCCTGCTTCGAGAGCGCCGCGCGCGAGGCCGGCTCGCGGCTCTCGCGCCCGAGCGCGCGGCGCACCGCCCGCGAACGTTTGCGCGACGGCGCGCGCCCTTCGGTCGCAGCAACGAGATCCCGCTCGGCGCGCTCTCTCGTCTCCTCCGAAGTCTGCCCGGGCTTCGGCGGCGGGAGCGCGACGCCCGCGCGCCGCGCCTTCGAGAGCCCGATCGCGATCGCCTGCTTCGTCGAGCGAGCGCCGTGCTTGCCTTCGCGAATGTGCTCGATCTCTTCGCGGACGAACTCGCCAGCCTGCGTACTCGCGGATTTTCCTGCGCGCCGGTCCTTGCGGGCGCGGCGCAGCGTTTCCTTCTCCGGCATGCGTGATCCCTCTCGGCCCGTCCCATTCGGCCGTCGAGAGATCGTGCAAGCCGCGTACCTCGCGCGCGCGGACGCGACGCGCAGCGACTTACTTCTTCCCGAACGCCCCAGCCGCTCGCAGCGCGGCGAGCTCCGCGGCGCTCTTCCCGAGCACGCTGCGGAGAACTTCCTCGGTGTGCTGGCCGGCGCTGGGCGCCTTCGTCGGAACGGGCAGCGCTTCGCCCGGGAACTTCACCGGGTACGGAAGCATGTCCGCGCCGCACGTCCCGTGCGGGTAGAGCGGGAAGCGCTCCTGGAACTGCGGATCGTCGACGATGTTCTTCGGCGTGTTGCAGGGCGCGATCGGGAAGTTCTTCTCCTCACCGAGCGCGATCCACTCTTTCGCGGTCTTGGTCTTGAAGATCTCGCGCAGGATCGCCTGCAGCTCGCGGTTGCCGCGCGCGTGGTCCGCGTACTTCGAGCCCGGCCAGCGCTCGAACAGATCGGGCCGGCCGACGCTCAGGCAGAAGTTCTTCCAGAACGCTTGCTCCGAGGCCATGAACAGCACGTGGCCGTCCGAGCTCTCGTAGATCTGGTACCGCACGCCTTCCTTCATGCCGGCGGTGCCGGGAGCGCGGCGCACGTAGCCGTCGGACTTGTTCCCCGTAACAACATCCTCGGGGCGGCGATACGCGAGCCAGCTCTCGATCCGATACCAGTCCATGTAGGCGGTCGCGTCGCTCTGGCCGACCTCGAGCTCGCAGCCCTCGCCGGTCGCGCGCGCGCGAATCACCGCGGCGAGGATGCCGAGCGCGCCGAACATCGGGCCGGCGTGCATGCCGATCGACGCGTGCTCGGGGATGAAGCAGAACCCTTCCGCGTCGTACTCGGGCTTGATCGCGCCGCCCCAGGTGTCGAACGCGACGCCGTGCGCCGGCAAGTCGCGGTAGGGCCCGGTCGCGCCGTAGCCGGAGAGGTTGCAGAACACGATCTTCGGGTTGATCGCGCGCAGATCCTGATAACCGAGCCCGCGCGCGGCCAGCGAGCCGGGCCGCATCGCCTCGATCACGACGTCGGATTTCGCGACGAGTTCCTTGTAGAGCTGCACGCCCTCGGGCGTCTTCAGATCGAGCACGACGCTGCGCTTGCCGCGGTGCACGTGGAGATGCAGCAGCGAGACGCCCTCGACGATCGGCCACGTCATGTCGCGGATGTAGTCACCGGACGGCGACTCGACTTTGATCACTTCGGCGCCGAGGTCCGAGAGATGCGTGCCGATCGCGCCCGGTCCGAGCAGCGACGACTCGATCACGCGCAGGCCGGCGAGCGGTCCGCCTCGATGCATCGATGGGCCTCCTGAGTGGGGACGTTCTTTGAGAAGTTGAGAAAGCGCCCCTCGGGACTGAAGAGTTTCTTAGTTTCTTAAAGAACGTCCCCGAGCACTGCGCTCGCGATTCGCTCCTCGAGGTGCGGCGGGTCGCACCAGGAGAGCTGGAGCTGCTTCGCGCGGCGGAAGTAGAGCTGGATGTCGTACTCGACCGTGAAGCCGACACCGCCCCAGACCTGCTGGCACATCGCGGTCGTGTCGCGAAAAGTGTCGCACGCGAACAGCTTCGCCATCGGCGCGAGCCGCGCGGCGTCTCCGCCGGCGTCTCGCACGGACGCGGCCTCGTAGGTGAGGTACTTGCTGCCGTCGAGCGTGGTCGCGGCGTCGGCGAGATAGTGCGAGATCGCCTGGAACGCGCCGAGCGGCTTGTCGAATTGCTTGCGGTCCTTCGCGTACTGCACGGTGATGTCGAGCGCGCGCTGGCAGGCGCCGTTCGCGAACGCAGCGACGATGATGAACGCGTCGAGGAGCACGCGCTCCCAGATCTCCCAGCCCGCGCCGGCGGCGCCGAGCCGCTCCGCGTCGTCGACTCGCACGCCGTCGAAGGTGAGCTCGTACTGCGTGTCGGAGGCGAGGCTGCGCGCCTGCCTCGCAGTGATGCCGCGGGCGTTCGGGTCGACGAGGAAGAGCGTCACGTCGCGCGCCGCTTCGCCGGTGCGCGCGAGCGCGAGCAGCCGCGTCGCCGCGCTCGCGAACGCGACGCCGCGCTTCGCGCCGCAGAGCAGCCAGCCGGCACCTGCGCCGTCGCGCTCTGCGCGCAGCTGAACGCCCGCGGCGCCGAAGCCGCACTGCGGCTCGAGCCACGCCGGCGTGAGCACCGCATCACCGCTCGCGAGCCGCGGTAGCCACTCGCGCTGCTGCGCATCGTCGCGAGACGCGCGCAGCGCGCTCGCACACACGATGCTCGACACGAACGCGGGCGTCGGCGCCAGCGCGCGCCCTAATTCCTCGAACGCGATCACCGCCTCGAGCAGCCCCTGCGCGGCGCCGCCGTGCGCCTCCGGGACGAGCAGCCCGAGCACGCCCGTCTCGGCGAGCTTCTTCCAGAGCGCGTCCGGCCAGCCGCGCGCGTCGTCTTCCATCGCGCGCACGACCGCGATCGGGCAGTGCTCCGCGCAGATGCCGCGCACGAGATCGCGCAGCGCCTGTTGCTCGTCGCTGAAATCGAGATTCACGAGCGCCGGTGCCGGGTCGCTGAGTTGTCAGGGACGCCAGGCGTCGCCGCGCCGCGCCCACGGGTTGTCGCCTGCGGCCGTCGGTACCGCGACGCGCGCGCTGCACTCGGTCGTCGTCTTGTCGCCGACGGTCAGCCACACCGAGAGATCGACGAAGCCGCAGCCGGTCGCGTCTTTCTCGGTCTTCTCGACCTTGCCGTGGAAGACCATCGTGTCGCCCGGGAACACCGAGTCCTTCATCCGGAACTTGATGCGCGCGAGGCGCCCGTAAGGCCCCGTCCAGTCGGTGATGAAGCGCTCGAAGTACGCAGCGTTGTGCGGCGTGTTGATGAAGATGTGGCGCACGCCGTTGCGGCCGGTCGCGAAGTCCTTGTCGTGGTGCATCGGCCGCCAGTCGCGGCTCGCGAGCGCGCCGAGCACGACGGTCGTCGGCGTCACCTCGATCTTCAGCTCCGGCAAGAGATCGCCCGGCTTGATGCTGTCGAGAGTTCTCACGGCGTACGCCATCACTTCCTCCGGTAGCCGAAGCCGGTGTAGGTCTCGAGCGCGACGGGCTCGCCGCGCTGATTCGCATAGTGCACCTCGAGACCCCAGAAGTGCCCGAAGCCGAGCTTCGTCTCCTTCAGCGGCGAGATCGACGTGATCACCTGATGCGTCTTCAGGCGGTCGCCGATCCGTACCGGCTCGTAGAACGTGATCGCGTTGTCGGTCATCACCGCCTCGGGAACGTTCAGGCGCTCCTTCAGGTCGAAGTGGCACTGCAGCGGCACCGCGCCCTCCGCGCGGCCGGGCGACCAGTGATGCGGGCGGAACCAGACCGAGATCATCGTCGGCGGCGCGATGAAGCCGCCGGTGATCTCCTGCGCGGCTCGCTCGTCCCAGAACAGCGGGTTTCCGTTCATCACCGACGAGCAGGTGGTGAAGACGTAGCCGCGCTCGACGTCGAAGTCGCCCCACAGCTCGTAACGCTTCTGGCCGATCCAGGCTTGGACGTCGGCGGGAATCTCCGACATTGCGTCTCCGGTTGTCATGGGATGCGGCGCTCGCAGTCAGGCGATGATGCCGAACGCCTTCAGGTCCTCGATGCGCGACTTCGGCACGCCCGCCTCGGCGAGCAGCTCGAGCGTGTCGGAGCGCGAGGCGTCGCGCGCCTCGAACGGCTCGCCGTCGCGGTCCATACCGGCGAGCACAGGCGCCACCTGCTGGAACGCGCCGCGGTTCGCGTGCACCGCCTCCGCGAACGCGCCGCGCGCGGCGAGGTGCTTGTCCTTCACGAGCTCTTCGATCGAGTAGACCGCCGAGACGCACGTGTCGTTCGGCGCGAGCTCCTTCACCCAGTCATCGCGATCTCTAGTTTTGAACGCGGCGGCGAACGCGGCGCGGATCTGCGCCTGCGCGTTGTCGTCGTACTGCTTCTCGGCGAAGCGCTCACAGCCGAGCGCCTTGCACAGGTTGCGATAGAAATGCCCCTCGATCGCGCCGACCGCGAGCCACTTTCCGTCGCGCGCCTGATACGTGTCATAGAACGCGTAACGGCCGGTCAGCACGTCGTGGCCCGGGCCGGGCTTCTCGCCGGTCGCGAGGAACTCGTCGATGTAGAGCGAGGTGAGCGTGAGCACGCCGTCGGTCGTCGAGACGTCGAGATACTCGCCCTTCTTCGTCGCGTGGCGGCGCTGGAGCGCGGCGAGGATCGCGATCGCGGCGTGCATGCCGCCCGCGGCGCTGTCGGCGATCGTCGCGCCGGGCAGCGGCGGCTTCCCACCGCTCGCGCGGCCGGAGGTGTGCAGGTAGCCGCCCATCGCGAGATAGTTGAGATCGTGGCCCGCCCACTGCGCCGCGGGGCCGGTCTGCCCGAAGCCGCTGGTCGAGACGTAGATGATGCGCGGGTTCACGCGCCTAACAGATTCGAAGTCGATGCCGAGCCGCTTCACGACGCCCGGCCGATAGCTCTCGACCACGACGTCCGACATCTTCGCGAGCTTGAGGAACGCCTCGCGGCCCTCGGGCTCCTTCAGATCGATGCGCACCTGCCGGAAGTTGCGGCGCGCGCTGTACGCGTAGAACGCCGGCTCCACCTGAACGCCCGCGCGCCGCGGCGGCGCGCCCACCTTGATCACGCGCGCGCCGTAGTCCGCCAGGATGCG
>DASTOI010000023.1:0-2968 GCA_035762585.1 Myxococcota bacterium | reverse complement strand
GCTCTCGCTGCTCGCGACCGCTTAGCGGCCTGCGGATCTCGTCGATCGCCTTCGGCCCGCTGCGCGCGCCGTTGCGCGGCGCTTGCAGGACACCGACTCAGGATGCCCGATCTCCGCACGCCGAGGGTCCAGCGCACGCAGAGGCCACAGTTCGACTTCGCTCGGCTTCGAAGACTGCGCCTCGCTGCGCGCTTCGCTTGCTAGCCGCCGGTCGGCTCGTCGCGCTCGAGCTCCCGCGCGAGCGCCGCGGACGCGACCGCGTCGGTGAACTCGATGCCCATGCCGGGCGACCGCGCGAGGCTCTCGTCCGGTCCCGCGGCACCGATCGACCACGCGACGCGCGCCTCGATCTCGTGCTGCTCGCTCCCGGCGGAGAGTCGGAAGCGCACCTTCAGGCGCGCGCCGTTGCGGGCCGGCTGCTCGGTCTCGATGAACATTCCGCCGGCGCCGAGCGTGGTCGCCCACTCGCAGCGCTGCGCGCCGTCCACCTGATAATCGACGCGCACGCGCACGGTGCGACGCCGGTAGCGACGGCGCGGCGGCTCGGACGACGCGCTCAAAGGCTCGCGATCCAGGCCCGCACGACCAGGCCGAGCAGCTCGCGCGCCTCAGGCTGGGCGGCGATACGCGCGCGCAGGTCGACTTCCGGCGGCAGCGTGCGCCCGCTCTCGGGGTCGTCGGTCTGGATCCACGCGAGGAACGCGTCACGCAACGCGCAATCGCCGCGGTCGATCACGACCGCGCTCGCGAGCGCGCGCAGCGAGCGCCGCCACGCTGCGAAATCGAGCCCCGCGATCTCCTCGGGCGCGTGGCCCTCGAGCGCGCGCTTGATGCGCTTGCGCGCGCGCCAGCCGAGCGCCTGCGAGAGCGCGTTCACGAGCCCCCCATCGGCCGACGAGACCGTCTCGACCTCCGCCGCCAGCTCCGCGAGCAGCGTGAGCGCGCGCGCCAGCTCCGGCGTCGCGAGCGGCACCAGCGCAGGCGCCGAAAGCTCGCCCTCGGCCGCCGTGACCGCCGCCCGGAAGCGCGCGCTGCCCTCGCCGGAAGCGACGGAGACGCCGCCCGCCTGCGCGCCGTGCAGCGCCTCGCCGAGCTCGCCCGCCGCTTCCTGCGCGAGCTTGCGCGCGAGCTCGAAGCGCGGGTCGAGCAGCTGTGGCCGCGCTGCGATCGCGAGCGCCCAGCGCGCCGGCGCCTCGCGCGCCTCCTCGGCCGTCGCGGCGCCGAGCGCGCGCAGCAGCACGAGCCCGGACGACGCCGCGCTCGCGTTGCCGCGGCCGCGCGCCACCCGTAACAAGCCGCGCAGCGATGCGAGCCGCGTCGGATCGTGCGCGAGCAGCTCGGCATGGCGCGAGATCGCCTCGTCCCAGTGGCGAGGCCGATGCAGCAGCAGATCGGCCAGCGCCTCCGCGCACTCGCGATTGGCTGGATCGAGCGCGACCGCGCGGCGATAGACGTCGACGGCGCCGTCGACATCTTCGAGCGGCCCGGCGAGCAGCCGCCCGAGCTGGTGCAGCGCGGTCGCCCGCGCAGACAGGGCGTCGTCGGGCGCGCGCTCCGCGAAGCTGCGCAGCACGTCCGCTGCGGCTTGCCACTCGCCGAGGCCGCGCAAGAGGCGGGCTGCGGAGTGCGCCGCTTCGCTCGCACGAGGGCTGTGCTGCGACGCAGACGCGAACGCCTGCGCGGCCGCGCGCAGCTCGCCCCGCTGCTCGAGCGCTCGCCCGCGCAGCGCGTCGAGACGGCTGCGCATCCGCGAATCGTCGCTCGCCGCGGCGCCAGCGCTGGCGCACTCGACCAGCTCGCTCCAACGCCCCTGCTTAGCGAGCAGCTCCGCGAGCAGCGCCCACGCGCTCGCGAGCGCGGCGTCGACGCTCGCGGCCTCGCGCAAGAGACGCTCGGCTTCGGCCTCTCGGCCCGCGCGCGAGAGCTCGAGCTCGCCCGCTTGCAGCAGCCGCTCGGCGCGCTCGCGAGGTGTGCGCGCGCAGTCCGCCCACGCGATCAGCGCGGCCACCGCGTCGGCTTCGCGCTGCGCGCGCATGTGGAGCTGCACGAGCCCCGCGTGCGCGTCATCGAGCGCCGGCAAAATCGCGAGCGCTTCGCGGAAGTGCCCGAGCGCGGTGTCGTCGGCCTGCGCAGCCGCCTCCGCGCTGCCGAGCAACGCGAGCAGGACGGCGCGATCGTGCGAGGCGCTCGAAAGCTCGAGCGCGCGCGAGAGAGCGCGGCGCGCGCCGGCGATGTCGCCGAGCCGCAGCAACGTGCGGCCGTGCTGGCCGAGCGCCTCGGCGTGATCCGGATCGAGCGCGAGCAGATCGCCGAGCAGGCGCGACGCAGAGGTCAGGTGGTCGAGCGCCAGCGCGCTGCGCGCGCCCGCGAGCGCGGCCTCCTTGCGCAGCGAGGTCGCGAGCGCGCTGCCCTGCGCGGCGAGTGCGATCGCGCGCTCGGCCGCCGCCTGCGCGCGCGGGACGTCGCCCGCGGCGGACGCGGCGAGCGCGAGCTTCGCGAACGCGTCGGCCGCGAGCGGGTCGTCGCGCGTCGCGTCGGCGAGCAGAGCGGCGCGGCGCTCGGACGAGCCGCCGCCGAGCAAGTCGGCTGCGCGGATGCGGCGCTGCGCCGCTTCGCTGCCGCTGCGAAGCGCGGCGGCGCGCACGAGCGCGTCGGCGGCGTCTGCATTGCGCGCGAGGCGCTCGCGCAGCGCCGCCACGCGATCCCACGCTTCGGCGAGATCGGGCTCGCGCTCGGCGGCACGCTCGGCGCGTGTGAGCGCGGTGCCCGGCTGCTCGAGCTGCTCGAGCGCAGCGGCGAGCCGGAGCTCATCGGTGGCCGTCGCATGGGAGTCGGGCGCGTCGATCCACGCCGCGAGCGCATCGGCGAAGCGCTCGCGCTCGCCGCAGCGCTCGAGCAGCTCCGCGAGCCGAGCGAGCTGCGGTGTCGCGAGCGGCGCCAGGCGGGCCGCGGCGTCCATCGCGCGCAG
>DASTOI010000022.1:0-3773 GCA_035762585.1 Myxococcota bacterium | reverse complement strand
TCGTAGATCGCGACCTCGGGCATGCCGATGCCCGCCGCCTGCGCGTGTCGCGAGACCGCCTGCATCAGCCACTGCTCGGTCTGCGTGCGCGGCTCGGTGATCACGACCGCGCCGACCGAGCGCTTCGCGATCCACTTCGAGAGCGCGAGCGAGATGAACGAGCCGCCCATGCCGAACAGCGCGGACATCACGAGCAGGCCGGTGAGCCCGACCCCGTAGCCCTTCGACGCGAGCCACTCGGGCACGCCGAGCAGCTCCATCACGAAGCCCGCCACCAGCAGCACGGCGAGATTCGTCAGCACGAACAACGTGATGCGTTTCATCTTCTCCCCTCTCCACTCGGAACCCGAGGAGCTTGGGGAGCGAACCGACGGCGTCAAGGTGTCGGCTGCGAGCCGGCCTCAGGCCGCCCGGGCGACGAGCCAGCTGCGGTAGGCGGGCGGAGGGAGGAACGCGAGCTGGAGCGCGGCCGCGCAGACGAGCCCGCTCACCGCGGTCGAGAGCCGCGCCACCGGGCTCCCCGTTCCGTCGCCGCCGGCGAGCTCGATCAGAAAGCTCGGCGCGACGCTGAAAAGCGACGACACGCCGACCACGCCCCACAGCAGGAAGCGGTTGACCACCAGCGGATCGGCGAGGCCGAGCGCGAGCCGCCGGCGCGCTTTCGCCCAGCACAGGAAGCCCTCGGTCGCCGTCCACGCGTTGACGCACATGGCGGGGATCTGGAACCAACGGACTGGGTTCTCGAGCGAGCGAACGGTCGCGGCGTCCGGCGCGCGCAGGTCGAACGCGATCGACGCGACGAGCAGGTAGGCGAAGGCCGCGATGCCCGCTCCGGCGAGCGCCTTCGCCCACTCCACGCCGGGACGGAACACGCGCTGCGTGAACGCGAACACGCCTGCCCATCCCGCGGCCATCGCGAGCGACGACCCGATCGCGAACACGCGCGTCGCGCCGAGCGAGAAGTCGCCGAGCGCCGTGGCGAGGATCAACGGGTAGGCGACGGGCGCGAGCACGAACAGCGAGGCGCCGACGATGAAGTCCGTGAGCTGCCGCGTGCGGCGCGCCAGCGCGAGCAGCCGGAGCCCGACGCTCGCGCCCGCGAGCACGAACGCAGCCGTCGAACCGAGCAGCAGCAGCTCGAGCATCGTCTCCCCTACGCGTTCGCCGCGGCGCCGCCGTTGACCCAGCGCCGATAGGCGGCCGGAGGCAGGAACGCGAGCTGCGTCGCGATCGCGAAGGCGAAGCCGCCGAGCGCGGTCGCGAGGCGCGCGCCAGCGTGGTGCAGGTAGTCGCCGCCGCGCAGCCCGATCACGAACGACGGCGCGATGCAGATCAGCGCGAACACGCCGATCCACGCCCACAGCAGAAAGCGGTTCACGACGAGCGCGTCCGCGAGGCCGAGCGCGAGACGCCGGCGCGCCTGCAGAAAGCAGCGCAGGCCTTCGAGCGCGGTCCAGGCGTAGGCGAGGATCGCGGCGGTCTGCAACCAGTACACCGGATTCGAGGTCGAGCGAAGTGTCGCTTCGTCGCTCGCGCGCAGAGTGAACGCAGCGCCGGCGAAGAAGCCATACGCGAGCGTCGCGACGCCGACGATCGCGAGCGCGCGCGCCCATGCGACGCCCGGCCGGAAGACGCGCACGGTGAACACGTAGACGCCCGTCCAGCCGATCGTCGCCGCGAACGAGCCCGCGATTCCGATCCAACGAGCGCGCTCGAGCGGCAGGCCGCCGACGCCGGCCCACAGAATCAGCGGGTACGCGATCGCCGAGAGATCGAACAGCATGAAGCCGATGATGAAGTCGGTGAGCTGGCGCGTCCGCCGCGCGAGCCGGAGCAGGCGCACGCCGACCACCGCGCCCGCGGCGATGAACGCGAGCGTCGAGAGCAGCAGCAGCGCGTCGAGCATCTAGCAAGCACCGCGAAGCGGCGCGCGCAGCGAGCCGAAGGCGAGCGAAGTCGAACAGCGGCCTCGAAGCGCGCTACGCCTCGCAGTTCGGTGTTCGCGCATCCTGACGCAGTCTCCTAGCCGCCGAGTCGGCGGAACACGGCGTCCGGAGTCTCGGGGCCCGCGGCTCCCTGCAACCGGCGCGCCTTCTGAGCGATCTGCGCGCACAAGCTCACCGCGTCGGCGATCCCGCGGTTCGCGAGCTCCGTCGTCAGCAGCTTCTCGACCACGACGGCCATCTGCTCCGGCGTCGCCGAGCGCGAATCGAGCCCCGCCTGCTTGAGCGCGATGCGGACCGTGCCGCGCGCCGCGAGCCGGTCGAGCGACGTGCGCGCCTCGAGCTCACCGCAGACGAAGTCGAACGCCTCGGTGTCGGCCATGCGCTGGTCACCCCTTCCGCGCGCGTCTCGGTAGAAGCCGTGCGGCACTTGAGTCGAACTTCCTGGTCGCGGAGCCGAGTAATCTGCGCCGTTGATGCGGAACGCTGCTCTCGTCGCACTCGTCGCCGGCGCGCTCGCGAGCGCGTGCGCAGGCCCCGCCCGGCCGCCCGAGCAGACCGCGGCCGAGGACGAAGGCCCGCCGCCGTTGCCGCGCGGCCGCGCGCGGATCGACAGCGTGCGCGCGCTCGGCCCGTACATCGAGGCACACCTCGCCGGGAACGCGGGCCGGCAGGGCTTCCTGTTCGTCGCGAGCGAGGCGTGTCGCAGCGCGCTCGTCGACGGCGCGGTCGTGCGGATCGCGCCGGTGCCGCCGCTCGCGCGCATCACGACCGACGCCGGCGTGCGTTGCGATGCGCGCGGGATCGCGAGCCTCGCCGCGTGGCGCGATTCGCTGCCGGAGCGGCGCTCGTCCTTCTTGATCCCCACCGAACCGGCCGAGCTCCATCTTGTCTCGGAGGCGCCGGGCGCGCTGATCGTCGCGGGCAAGCTGCCGCTCGCGCTCGAGCTGCGCTGGCCGAAGCCGCTCGATCTCGCGGCGGTGCTGCCAGACACGCCTGCATGTCGCGCACACGTCGCGCGCGAGCGCACCGAGATGGAGTTCCGCGCGCGCGGCGAGGACGTGCTCGTGCTGCGCGGGCGGCTCGAGCCGTGCCCCGTGCTCGCAATCGCCGAGCCCATCTTTCTATGAGGCCCTGAAACCTCCTACCCGAGGGGAATGACCATGCGTCTCCGCCAGATCGCTCTCGCCGCCCGCGACCTCGATCCCACGCTCGACACGCTCTGCGACGTGCTCGGCATCGAGGTCGCCTTCAATGATCCGGGAGTCGGCGTGTTCGGCCTCGTGAACGGCGTGATGCCGATCGGCGAGACCTTCCTCGAGGTGGTCTCGCCGATCCGTAGCAACGCGACCGCCGCGCGCTGGATCGAGCGGCGCGGCGGCGACAGCGGCTACATGGTGATCTTCCAGGTCGACGATTTCGCGCCGCACCGCGAGCGGCTCGCGCAGCTCGGCGTGCGCATCGTCTGGGAGGGGAAGCAGCACGGCGCCGCGACGCTGCATCTCCATCCGCGGGACGTCGGCGGCGCGATCGTCTCGTTCGACACGATGGACACGCCCGGCGCGTGGAAATGGGCCGGGCCGAAGTGGCGCGAGCACGTCCGCACCGAAGTGACGCGCGCCATCGTCGGCGCCGAGATCGAGGGCCCCGCGCCCGAGCGGCTCGCCGCGCGCTGGAGCGAGGTGCTCGGCATCGCAGCGAAGCCGGATGCGCAGGGCCGGCCCGCGATCGCGGTCCGCGGCGGCGAGCTGCGCTTCGTGCGCGGCGCGAGCGACGGCGTGTTCGGCGTGCTCATCGACGTCGCGGATCGCGCACGCTTCCGCGCCGCCG
>DASTOI010000021.1:0-6345 GCA_035762585.1 Myxococcota bacterium | reverse complement strand
GCGCTGATGGCGCTGCGCACGCTGCCGGCGCTCGTGCTCGCGCCACGCGCTGCGCTCGAGCGGCTGCGACGCTCGCGGTCCGAGCCGCGCCGCCTCGGCATCGCGGCCCTCGGCGGCTTCGTGCTGCTCGCGGACGAACCGAATGAGATCGTGCTCGGTCTCACTGGCCGCTTCTGGAAGATCGCGGGCGAGGTGCTGCCGAGCGATCCCGCGACGTTCCGCGATCCGCCGCCGCCGGGCTGCGCGCGCGCTGCGATGAATGTCGTGCTGACGCCGCGCGGCGAGCGCGCGACGCTCGTCGAGACCGACACGCGCATCCACTGCGCCGACGAAGCCTCGCGCCGTGCGTTCGCGCTCTACTGGCGCGCGATCCGCCTCGGCAGCGGCGCGATCCGGCACGCGATGCTGCGCGCGATCGCGCGACATGCGGAGCGCACGCCGGAGCCAGTGATTTCCACGTGACGCACGACGGCGACGTGAGCCACCGTCCCGGGAAGCAGAGGTGCTGCCGTGGGTGAAGTTCGAAGTCTTGGAAAGCGGAAGCGAAGAGGGCGCGATGGCAGCCGTGAGTGGATTGGCGGCCTCCTCACGACGCCGATCTACGTCACGGACGCCGATCGCCCCCACCGTGTGCAGCTCGCGGCGTGGGTGGAGCTGCCCGACGGCCTGGTCGTCGCGATGGATCCGGTCGACCCGGAGACCGCCGAAGGCTCGGTTGGGCGTTTGCTCGCGATGGCGCTGCGCGAGCCGTTGATCGGGTCGCCGCGCCGGCCGGAGCGAGTTCGCATCGCGGATCCGTCGCTCATGCCCGAGGTCCGGCGCGCGCTCGGGCACGCGGTCGCGATCGAGATCGCGCCGACGCCGGAGCTCGACGAGCTCCTCGACGAGATGATGCGCACGCTGCCGCCGAGCGACGAGGAGGACAGCTACCTCGAGGAGGGACGCGTTCCGCCGGCGCTGGCCGCGCATCTGTTTCGGTGCGCCGAGCGGCTCCATCGAGCGGCGCCGTGGAACGATCCGGATTGCGAGCTGCCAATCCGCCTCGACATCCCCGAGCTCGGCGTCGAAGGCGCCTGCATCGTGGTGATCGGTTCGCTGGCTGAGGAGCGCGGGCTGCTGATCTTCCCGTCGCTCGAGGCGCTCGACGCATTCGAATCCGCGGCCGTCGAAGCGCGGCGGCCGAAGCGGCGTCCCGATCTCGGAACCACGCTGCTCTCGCTCGAGTTCGAGCGCGGCGCTTCGCTCGCGAAGTCGATGCGCCGGGAGGTGGCGGCCCATGGCTGGCCGGTCGCGAGCAGCGACGCATTCCCCGTCGTCTCGGCCCGCGAGCGCGACGGCGCGCCGCGGCCGCTCGAGGCGCGCGACGTGCGGATCGCCGCGGCGTCCGCGAGCGCGGTCGCATCGTTTTCGCTGACCCACCGCGGCGGCCACGCAAGCGAGCCCCGCTCCGTGTCGTACAGGGATGAGACCGAGTACGGCGTGACGGCCCGCCTCACCCTTCCCTACGAGGCGTTCGACGAGTTCGAGTCGCCCGCGCCGGAGCAGCCGCCCGAGCAGGAGCGGCCGCCAGAGCCGAGCCGACCCCGCGTTGCTCGCAACGCGCCGTGCCCGTGCGGCAGCGGGAAGAAATACAAGAAGTGCCACCTGCCGATCGAGGAAGCCGAGCTCGCGCCGCGCAGGCGAAGCGACGCGCTGAGCGAGATCGACCTGCGCCTCACGCGCGCGATCCACGAGTTCGCCGCGAGCCGTTTCGGCGAGCGCTTTCGCGCTGCCGGCGACGTGGTGCGCTGGGAGAGCGGGCTCCAGCTGACGGTCCCGTTCGCCGCCTTCATCTTTCGGATCGACGGCGTGGTCGTCGTCGATCACTACCTCGCCGAACGCGGGAACCGCCTCTCGGGCGCGGAGCGCGCGTGGCTCGACGCGCAGCGCGAGGCCTGGCTGTCGATCTGGGAAGCTCGCGACGTCACGCCGGGCGAAGGGCTGACGCTCGTTGATCTTCTCACTGGCGAGCAAAGGCGGGTCGTCGAGCGAACCGCATCGAGAACGCTCGTGGCGCGCGATGCCGTGCTCGCGCGCGTCGTGAGCAGCGGAGACGTCTCGCTGATCTGCGGGCTGCATCCGCGCGCTCTCTCTCCTTCCGCTGCAGCCGCCGTCGTCGCGAGCGCCCGCCGGCGCCTCCGGCTGAAGGGATCCGTGCCGCCTGCGCAGCTGCGCGACGAGACGTGCGCGCGCTTTCTGATCGGCGCTTGGGAGCGCCGCGTGCGGCAGGGCGACCGGCGTGCCGCCGCACCGCCGTCGCTCCGGAACACCGACGGCCACGCGTTCCTCTTCACGGCCGACCGTTTCGACTTCGACGCAGCGTCGCGTAGCGCAGTGCGCGATCGGCTCGGTTCGCTGGAAGGCGCACAGTGCGACTCCGAAGACGGGCCGACCGCGTCGTTCGTGTTCACGAAGCCCGGCAACTCGAAGCACCGCGACTGGGAGAACACGATCGTCGGCAGCGCGCACCTCTCCGAGTCGAAGCTCCGCCTCGAGACGAACTCCCGGGAACGAGCGGATGAGCTTCGCGCGCGAGTCGAGGCGGCGTGCGGGGATCTCATCCGCCATCGCACGCGCGAGCACGCCGATCCAACTTCACAGGCCGCGCCCACGCAACACACGGAGCCACGCGAGCCGACGCCCGAAGAGCGGCGCATCACGCGCGAAGTGAAGGACCGGCACTACCGCGAGTGGCTCGACCTCCCAGTGCCGGCGCTCTCCGCCAAGACGCCCCGGCAAGCCGCGCGGACGACGCGCGGCCGCGCAGCGCTCGCCGCGCTGCTGAAGGAATTCGAGAACCACGAGGCGCGCGAGGAGCGGGCCGACGCCTACGACTTCGCTTGGCTGCGCCGCGAGCTCGGCATCGACTGACCCGGCGAAACGGCAGCCGTATGCGTCGCCCGTAACTACTTCGGCTGCAAGCTCTGCAGCCGCTCGCTCGCCTCGACGTAGCCCTCGACCAGCCCGTAGATCACGTCGCGTACGGCGCGGCGCTCCTTGATCATGCCGACGACCTGCCCGACCGGGTTGAACGCGACCTTCTGGGTCGCGGCGACACCGGCATAACGACTCGTGCGCGAGATCGCGTCGGCGGTGACCATGCCTTGCAGCGGCATGCCGAGCGGCCTCGGGTTCTCCGGCTTCTCCCACGCCTCGGTCCAGTCATTCCGGAGCATGCGGCACGGCTTGCCGGTGTAGGAGCGCGAGCGGACCGCGTCCTCGCTGCTCGCCTTCAGGTACGAATCGATCTGCGCGGGCTCGCTCTCCGCCTCGTCGACCGTGAGCCAGAGCGAGCCGGTCCAAACGCCCTGCGCGCCGAGCGCGAGCGCGGCGGCGATCTGCGCGCCGGTCGCGATGCCGCCGGCGGCGAGCACCGGTAGCGGCGCGACTGCGGCGATCACCTGCGGCCAGAGCACGAAGCTGCCGATCTCCCCGGTATGGCCGCCGCCCTCAGTGCCCTGCGCGATCACGATGTCGACGCCCGCTTCCTTGTGCCGCTTCGCCTGATGGATGCGGCCGCACAGCGCGGCGACGAGCCGCCCGCTCTCGTGCACGCGCGCGATCACGTCCGCGGGCGGCGTGCCGAGCGCGTTCGCGATCAGCCGCACCTTCGGGTGCGCGAGCGCGACGTCGAGCTGCGGCGTCGCGGTCGCGGCGGTCCACCCTAACAGCTCGCGCGCGCGCTGATCCGGCGGCAGCTCGGGCACGCCGTGCTCGGCGAGCAGCTTCGCCGCGAACTCACGGTGCTGCTGCGGGATCAGCTTCGCGAGCTGCTCCTCGAGCTGCTTCGGATCGAGGTCGGCGCCCTTCCCTTCGTACTTCTCAGGGATCACGAGGTCGACGCCGTAATTCCCGCTGCCCACGTGCGCGTCGAGCCAGCGGCACTCGAGCTCGAGCTGCTCCGGGGTGAAGCCGACCGCGCCGAGCACGCCGAAGCCGCCCGCGTTCGAGACCGCGGCGACCACGTCGCGGCAGTGCGTGAACGCGAAGATCGGGAACTCGATGTCGAGCAGGTCGCAAAGGGGCGTCCGCATGGGGTCTCCTAAGGATGGGAAGCCCCAGCGTATAGCTCGAATCGGACACGCCGTCCGATCGCGATCTTTGGGGTCAGGCCGAAAGCGCCATTCAGCCACCCGCGCCCCGCGCCGAGACGGCAGAACCGCTGAGGAGAGATCGATGTTCGCACGCGCGCTTCTCTCGTTCGCGCTGCTGCTGGCGGGTGCGGGCTCCGCGCTCGCGGAGAAGAACGCAGCCGCGGAGATCGACGCGTTCATGGAGCTGTCGGGGATCAACCGCCAGCTCGCCGACAACGGCGCGCAGCTCGCGCGGCAGATCGAGACGAGCCCCGTCCCTCTCGATGCGCGCACGCGCAAGCAGCTCGCCGCCGCCGCGCGGCGTGAGTTCGCGACGAGCAAGCTCCTCGCCGACATCCGCGAAGTGTTGATCGCGAAGCACGACCAGAAGCAGACCGCGGCTTTGAACAAGTGGCTGCGCGCGGAGCTCGGCGCGCGGCTGACCGCGCTCGAAGCGGCGGCGTCCGCAAGCGACTTCGACGCGAAGCTCGAGGCCTTTGCCGCGAAGCTGAAGCAGACGCCGCCTTCGCCCGAACGCGTGTCGGTGATTCGGCGCGTCGAGGCGGCGAATCGCACCACGGAGACGGCGATCGACGTCGCGCTCGCGGTGGGCCGCGCGCTTGCGGTCGGGCTCAACGCAGCGAGCGCCGCGCCTGCGCCGCTCGCGACGATCGAAGGCGCAGTCGGCGCGCAGCGCGAGCAGCTCGAAGCGGCGATGCCGCACGTCGTGCTCGTGAGCCTGTTGATGACGTATGAGAGCGCCTCGGACGAGGACCTCGCCGCCTATGCGGCGCTGCTCGAATCGGAGCCGGGCGTCTGGTACGTGAGCGCGACGCGCGCCGCCCTCACCGCCGCGTTCGAGCGCGCGACGCAGCGAATGGCCGACAGCGTCTCGGTGAGCCGCATCGAAGCTTGAACAGCAATTGGGGTCTGACCCAATTGCTGTTCAGCGCACGACGAACGCGACACGATCGAGCTCGGCGCCCGCGGCGTCGCGCAGCACGAGCTCGTGGCGGCCGCGCACGGGCGCCCAGAGGTGCGGCTCGCTCGCAAAGCCGAGCGGCGCGCCGTCGAGCGCGAACGTGAGCGCGGCGTGCGCGGGCTGCGCCTCGAACAGAATGCGCTGCTGCGGGAGCGGAATGTCGGGGTCGAGCGCGACCCGGAGATCGCGCGCGGGAGAGACGATGCGCGCGAGCGCGGCGCTCGGCGCGCGCGCGTCCCTGATGAGTGCGCTCGCGGTCTCGGTGCCGCTCAGCGCGTAGCCGCTCGCGGTGCGCACGACGCCGCTCGGCGGCGCCGGCGGCGCGCTCGGCTCGCTCGCGTGCAGCGCGTTCATGATCTCGGACCACACCGGCGCCGCGCCGTCGACGCCGCTCACGTGCCACATCGGCTCGCCGCCGCCATTCCCGACCCAGACGCCCACCGTGTACTTGCGCGAGAATCCGACGCACCAGTTGTCGCGCATGTCCTTGCTGGTGCCGGTCTTCACTGCGCTCCACGAGCGCGTCGCGAGCGCGCTCTCGAGCCCGAACGTGAGGCTGCGGCTGCCGCGATCGGAGAGGATGTCGGCGACGACGAAGCTGGCGGCCTCGGAGAGCGCACGCGTCTCGGGCCCGCGCGGATCGTCCGCGCGCACGCGCAGCGGGCTCGCGACGCCGCCGCGCGCGAGCGCGCGGTACGCGGCGACGAGCTCGGCGAGCGTGACGTCGGCCGCGCCGAGCGCGAGCGACGGCCCATAGTGATCGGCGCGCGCGAGGCCGCCGACACCGAGCGCGCGCAGCGCGATCACGGCGCGGTCGACGCCGACGCGCTCGAGCGCGCGCACGGCCGGAACGTTCAGCGACGAGCCCAGCGCGACCCGCGCCGGGACCGGGCCGTGGAAATGATTGTCGTAATTCTCAGGGCGGTAGCTGCCGGCGCCAGTCGGAAGCTCGAGCGGCGAATCGTCGAGCAGCGAGTCGGGCGCGAGCAGCCGCCGCTCGAACGCGAGCGCGTAGACGAACGGCTTCAGCGTGGAGCCCGCCTGCCGGCGCGCGCGCACGAAGTCGACGCTCCGCGACGCGGAGCGGGCGCCGCTGCTGCCGACCCACGCGAGCACGTCGCCGCTCGCGTTCTCGACGACGAGCACCGCGCCGTCGCGCACGCGCTGCGCATCGAGCAGCGCGAGCTGCGCGTGGAGCGCGCGCACGGCGAGGCGCTGCACGTCGGCATCGAGCGTGGTGCGCACGTCGCC
>DASTOI010000020.1:0-2985 GCA_035762585.1 Myxococcota bacterium | reverse complement strand
GGGCTCGCGGCCACTTTCGCAGTGAGTGCGAGCGTGAGCAGTGAGCTGGCCCCTTCCGCCGCTCACTTCTAACAACTGCGCCGCCCCCAACCAAGGGGAATCTCTACGCAGCCGGCAAGCCGGCTTGCAGCGCGCGCCAGCTGGCGCGCAGGGGCTGTGAAGAAATGCGTCTTCCGGCGCGGTCCCAGGCGCGGAAGCCACTGTTCGACTCCGCTCGGCTCCGAAGACTTAGCCTCGCTGCGCGCGCCGAAGCGGCGCTTGCGCTCAGTGCAAGCTGCGTAGCCTTTCGAGCGCTTCGTCGATGTCGCTCGCGCTCACGCCGAGGTGAGTGACGGCGCGCAGCCAGTGTTTGCCGCGCGGGCTGAAGAGAACGCCCCGCTTGCGCGCTTCCGTCAGATATTGGGCCGGATGCGCGGGCCTGAGCAGCACGATGTTCGTGGCCGGGGTGTTGGTCTCGATCCCGAGCCGAGCGAGCCCCGCGGCGAGCTCCCGCGCGTTGGCGTGGTCGTCGCGCAAGCGGTCGATGTGATGCTCGAGCGCATGCAGTCCTGCGGCAGCGAGCACGCCGGCTTGCCGCATGCCGCCGCCGAGCTGCTTGCGCACGCGGCGCAGCTTCTTCGCGAGCCCCTCGGAGCTCGCGACCAGTGAGCCGACCGGCGCACCCAGGCCCTTCGAGAGGCACACCGACACCGTGTCGAACGGCGCCGCGAGCTGCGCGGGGGGCCGACGCGTCGCGACCGCCGCATTCCAAAGTCGCGCGCCGTCGAGGTGCAGCGCGAGCCCCGCTTCGCGCGCCGCCGCGACGACGCTCGCGAGCGCGTCGTCAGGGAAGATCGTTCCCCCCGACGTGTTGTGCGTGTTCTCGACCGCGACGAGCGCTGCGGGCGCGAGGTGCGGATCGTCGGGCGGAATCGCCGCGCGCACGGCGTCACCGTCGAAGTGACCGCCCGTGCCGAGCGTGTGGATGTGTAGTCCCGAGAGCGCCGCCGCCGCTCCGCCCTCCGCGAGCAGGATGTGCGCGCCTTCGCTCGCGAGCACAACGTCGCCCGGTCGCGTGTGCACGCGCAGCGAAGCCTGATTCGCCATCGTGCCCGACGGGAAGAACACGGCCGCTTGCTTGCCGAGCAGCTGCGCCACGCGGTCCTGCAGCGCATTCACGCTCGGGTCCTCGCCGTACACGTCGTCGCCGACCGGCGCCTTCGCCATCGCCTCGCGCATCGCAGACGTCGGCTGGGTGACGGTGTCGCTGCGCAGGTCGATCGTGTGCATGGCGTCTCTCTCCGCGGCAGGCTCGCCAGCATACCCGCGCGCGCGAAATCGCGATTCGGGAAACCCCTGAATTCAAGCTCTAGAGGCCGATTTGGCGCATTTCGCGCTTGACTCTTCCGCGCGGACCTTCAAACATCCGCGCCGCGGCGCGCCTGGCTTCGTCGGAGGGATGGAGCGGGGCGTCGGGTTTCCAACGATGACCGGGCATTCGTGACTCGCGGCGGCGCCGTGGGCAGCTCGGCGGTGGGAGGTTCTCATGGCAGCGAAGAAGAAGGCGGCGAAGGCCGGTGGCGAGCTCATCATCTCGAAGTCGCGCACGAAGGCGGCGGCGAAGAGCTGCAACGTGGGCGGCGAGTTCTACGGCGCACTCGACGCCGCGGTCCGCAAGATGATCGCGGCCGCCGAAGCGCGCGCGACGGGCAACAAGCGCAAGACGCTGAAGGCCGTCGATCTCTAGCAAGCGCCGCAGCGGCGCGCGCAGCGAGGCGAAGCCGAATCGCCGCGTTCGCCGACGGGGGCCCGCGAGAGAGATCTCGCGGGCCCTTCGTTTCTCCGCCAGCGGCCGGCGCTCGTCAGCGCGGCAGTGACTCGTCCTCGTCGCCAGTGGCTTCGGGTTCGGGAGCGCGTGCGGGCCGCGTGAGCAGCTGCTCGCGCATGGCGAGCTGATGACCCACGCGGAACAGTCTCTCCAGCGTCGCGCGCCGTAACACATCGGGCAGAGCCATCGCGTTCGCCTGCGCGACGTGCTCGAGGCCGCGGCTCGCGAGCCGCGCCGCCTTCTCGAGCGCGGCGGGCATCGATTCGGCGTCGCCGAGCGGCAGCTCGTCGGCCATCGCGACGCGGTTCGCGAGCGCGAGGAACCCGAATGCGTGCGGGCGGCGCTCGCCGTCGGAGAGCTGCGCGAGCGCGCGGAACAGCGCGAGCTCCTGATCGCGCGAGATCGGGAGGTTCGGCATCCACACCGGCAGCGCCCACTCGCCGACGGGGTGGTACTCGTCTGCCTTCGGCAGAGCGCCCAATTCTTCGGGCTTCACGAACGCGTAGACGCGCTTGGCGTCCTCGAACGGCGGGAAGCCCAGATCCTGCAGGCGGCCGCTGCGCCAACGCAGCGCCCATTCCTCGGAATCGGACTCCAGCTCCCACTGCGCGGCCTGCAGCAGCCGGTAGTAGACCCAGTAATCATTCTCGAACAGCGTGCGCAGCAACGTCATGAGATCCGCGAAGTCGTCGTCGTCGCGCAGCGGCTCGAGGTAGAAGACGCCGTCGAGCGTGTGCGCGGGGGAGGGCGGCTCCCAGGAATCGTCGCCGTTCGGCTTCAGCGTGACGCGCGCGCGTGCGCGCACCTCGAGCGCGAGCAGCTCCATGTCGAGCGCATGCGCCGCGCGCAGCAGCGTCGCTTCGCCCGCGTCCGCGAGCGCCGAGAGCCACTCGTCGAGCTTGCCTCGCTCCGGCAAGCCCGCGCTCCAGGCATCCAGATCGAGACACGCGACGATCTGCTCCTCGCTCGCGTGCTCGAGCAGCCAGCCCGCATCGTGGAGGCCGATCGCCTTCGCAGTGAAACAGAGCTCCGCGGGCGGGAGCAGCGGAATCAGCGCCTCCGGCTGCGGTGCGAGGTCGAGCAGCTCGGCTCGCCGCGCAGCGGGGGTCTCGCAGACGAGAGCGACCTGAGCGTCGAGATCGAGCGCGGCGAGCGCGCGCTTCGCGGCGCCGCGATCG
>DASTOI010000019.1:0-2940 GCA_035762585.1 Myxococcota bacterium | reverse complement strand
CGGAACAACTGCCTGCCCGTGATGCGCGTCCACAGTGTTCCGCTCTGGCGCAGGTTCACGGTGGACTTCTACGCCTGGCTCGGGTGCCTCGCTCTCATTGCGCTGGTCTGTACGTGCGCGGCGTGGAGTCGGCCGTGAGTCTCGGATACTTCGAGGTAGCGGTGTACCAGCCGAAAGCGGCCGTGAACGTCGGGACGCTATGGCGCACGGCCTACCAGCTCGGGTGCGCCGGCCTCCACGTAATCGGCGAGCGATGGAAGCGCGCACGGCAGGCGAGTGACACGGTGAAGTCATGGCGTCACGTACCGGCGCGCGAGTGGTCTGACTTCGATGCGTTCTTTGCTGGCCTTCCGCATGACGCGCCGCTGGTCGGCGTCGAGATGGGCGGGAAACCGCTTGCGCAATTCACACACCCAGAGCGCGCTGTGTATCTGCTCGGAGCAGAGGACTACGGGATTCCGCGCGATGTTCTATCGCGGTGCCATCAGGTCGTAAGCCTAGAGAGCGTCCGCACGGAATCGTTCAATGTCGCAGTAGCTGGCGCGATCGTGCTTTACGACCGCGTGTTCTCGCGTTGATTCGCGCGGGGGCGCAAGGTGCGCTCTCAGCGGGGGTGGCCGCGGGTAGCAACGACGGAATCGGGGCTGCCCGCGGCCTGAAAGGAGTGAAGCGATGAGCGGTGAAGCGTTGAACGGAGAGGCGATGGACGCCGAGATCGTGCCGACGGCGCCCGCGGCATTGGTCGAGCTCGGGAGCCTGCGCGGGCAGAACGCGATGCAGCTCGTGCAAAGCGCCAGCGCGCTCGCTTCGACGCTCGCGCAGATCATCAACGACCGCGGCCTCTACAAGAGCATTCAGGGTCGCGACTACGTGATGTGCGAGGGCTGGACGACGCTCGCCACGCTCTGCGGCCTCATGCCGCGCGAGGTCGCATGCGAGCGCGATCCAGAGACCGGCGCGTATGTCGCGGTCGTCGCGCTCGTTCGCATCAGCGACGGCAAGGAGATGACGCGCGCCTCGGCAGAATGCGGCGGCCAGGGCGACGAGACTTGGCAGCAGCGCGCGGCATTCGCTCGGCGCTCCATGTCGATCACGCGCGCTACCGGGAAAGTCTGCCGCATCGCGCTCTCGTGGATCATGAACCTCGCGGGCTTCGCGCCGACGCCGCTCGAGGAAATGGAACAGGCCGAGCGCGAGATCGCCGCGCGTCAGTTGGAGGCGGCTCGCAGGCCGCCCGTGCCCGAGAAGCCGCTCCCGAAGCGAACCAAGAAGGACCTTCCGCCCGTCTCTCCCGAGATGCAGCAGGACCGCGTGATCGACGCGCAGCCGAGCGAGGACGCCAGTGGCGATCCGCCGTGGTTCGATGAGAAGCTTGGCGTCGGGAAGCACGCCGACAAGACGTGGCGCGAGATGGCGGACGGTGGGCTCGGAGGCGGTCGGCACCGTTGGCTCGAGTGGGCCACGAAACAGGCGACGAACGATGAGCGCGAGGACGAGATCAAGGGGCGCGCGAAGCTCGTGCTTGCGAAGTTCTACACATCGCGCGAAGTGCAAGCGAAGGTGTTCTGATAGGCCGCGTCCCCGTCACCCGTCCGAAGCGAGGGAGAGCGAAGTGAGCGAAACGAAGCCGAGCGTGGCGGAGCGGCTGATGCGCGAGCGCGCCGAGCAAGGCGAGTACGGCCCGCCTGGGTACGCCGGGAAGCTGACGCTCACGACCCAGCAGGCCGACGCGCTGGTCGCGCTCTCTGATGCTGTTCGTTACAGCATCACGGATAACGATTGGACACCATGCGATCCGCTGTGTCCTGGTTGTGAGCCGATCGAGTGCCCGCCGTCGAAGCTGGCACGCGCCTTCGCCGCCTTCGCCAAGTCATTAGAGGTGGCGCCGTGACCGACCCGAAGCCGCTGACGCCCGAGCAGATTGCGGAGCTGGAGGCGCTGCTTGATCTCACTGCGCCGATTCAGGACGCCTTCGCGAAACTACTCAGCGAGCGCTGTGCCCTCGCCTCCGCCCTCGCGCAGCAGAGCGAGGAGCTCGCGCAGGCCGTGCGGGAGCGGGATGAGTGGCGGGAACGCTTCAAGCAAGAAGCGTCTGACCGGGCCGCGACGGAGCCTGTCTACCGCGCAGCGGTTCGACTCGGTGATGCGTGGCAACGCGCGGCTGACGGAGAGATCGGCGGATTGTCGCCAGCGCAGCACGACTTATGGCGAGCGCTGGGGCTGGACATCTCTACGCCTGACACCGCCCTCACACCCACAGCGACCAAACGATGAGTCATCAGGTTGCGCTGCAACTCGCGCTCGACAAGGCGACCGGGGCCTGCGTCTACTGCGGATCGAGACACGCTGGGCCGAGTACCGCCGCGTCTCTCCACACCCCCAATCGAGAGGGAAGAAGCGATGAGCGTGCGCGTCGTGTTCGAGTGCTCAGGCTGCGACGCGAAGGCGGATGGCACGGATTCGCTCAGACGCGGGTTCCGTTCGTTATCTGGTCGCAGCCACGGATTCGGAACTGCTGTGGACTTGAACACCGTCACCGACGTGACGCCGGCAGGTTGGGTCGCCTACGACCCGTACACCTACGCGACCTATTGCCCGAAGTGCTGGGATGAGATCGAAGGAGTGCAGCGATGACCGACCCCACCGAGCGCAGCGAGACGCACGAGTTCGTGCCGTCCGCGGCCGAGCTGCTGGCCACCGAAAACCGTTCCCTGCGCGCGAAGCTGGCGGAGTGCGAAGCCGCTAACCGCGCCGAGCGCGAGGCGTGGTCGAACATCATGGTTGCGCTCACCGCGAATAGCACCTACGCGACCAGCGATATCTTCCCGGCGTTCAAGCGCGCAATTGAGGGCGCGGTGGCGAAGGCGTGGGAGGCGGCGGCGAAGGTGTGCGAGGCGCAGCATGAGAAGCTTCGACCACTCGCGGATGGCACGCTCACCG
>DASTOI010000018.1:0-8397 GCA_035762585.1 Myxococcota bacterium | reverse complement strand
GTCTCGTCGGGCCGCGGCGTCGCGACGCCGTGCGCGGCGGTGTCGTGGCTCCCCGGCCTGCCCTTCCGCAGCTGGCTGTAGACCGCGGCGAGCGCCTGCGCGCCGATCCGCCGAATCGCCCTCGGCGTCAGCTCGGCGCCGTCCTTGCCGTCGCGGAGGAAGCCGGCCTCGCGCAAGTTCTGGTCGAGATCGCGCAGGATGATCAGCGAACGCGCGCCGTCCTCCGAGAGCAGCTCGCGAAGCTGCTCGGGCGTCAGACGTTCGAAGTTGCCGCTGCGCAGATCCTGCGCGAGCTGCTGCAGCGCTTGGATGCGCTCGCGGATCTCCTGCGCCTGCTCGTAGCCGGCGCTTTCTTTGCCGCGGAAGCGCTGCGCGTTCTCGCGCAGGAACTCCTCCAGCTCCTTCAGGCGATCCAGCTCCGCCAATAATTCCTGGAACGCCTCGCGCGCGTCGTCGTCGAGGAACTCGTGGTCACGCAGCGCCTCGATGCGCTCGGAGAGCGAGCCCTCGCGGTGGCGCTTCTCGAGGAAATCGTTCAGCGCGCGCGATTCCATCCCGTGCGCCGCGCGCTGCGCCGCCTCTTCGCGCGTGAGCGCGTCCTCGAGCTTCTGCGCGAGCTCGTCGGTCGCATGATCGAGGTTGTATTGCTGCAGCAGCTTCTGCGCCTCGCGGCGCAGCTCCTGGATCAGCTCCTCCGTTCCCATCACGCGGAAATCCATGCCTGCGAGCTCGAAGCCCGCGCGGCGCATCATCTCGAGCGCTTCCTCGGGCGAGAGGCCTTCCATCATCAGATCGGAGAGCGCATCCAGCGCGCGGCGCGCGTCGAGTGAAAATTCGGACTGCGTGCCGTCCCATTGGCTGTAGCGCCAGCGTTTCACGCGCCGTGCCTCGCGCTCGAGCTGCCGGCGCCGTAGCGCGCGCCGCTCTCGGTCTCGGACTTGTTGAGGCGATTCGCGAGATGCAGGCCTTCGAGGATGAACTCGATCGCGCTCGCGAGATGCTCGGCCGTCTCGCCACCGGCGAGCCGCGCCGCCGCCTCGCGCAGCCCGCGAATCTCTTCGAGGCCCTCGAGGTAGTCGCTCGCCTCCATGTCGGCCGCGACCTCCACTTTCCAGCCTTGATGGAACGACTCGACGACCGACGCGACGCCCTCGAGCGGCACGCTCGCATCGAACACGATCCGGACCGCGCGCTGGACGAGGCCGCTCACGATCTCGGTCTCGGACTTCTGCTCGCCCGCGTACTCGAGCTCGAGCTTGCCCGCAGTCGACTGCACGAGCGCGGCGAGATCCGTGATGCGCGGCACCGCGTGCGGCTCGCCCAGCCGGAGCGCGCGGCGCACCGCGTTCGCGACGAGCGTCTCGTAGTTCGCGATCGACATGCGCACCGAGACGCCCGAGGTCTGGTTCACGTCGGGGCTCGAGCGCGCCTGAAGCGTGAGCTCGCCGATGATCGCCTCCATGAACGCGGGCATGTGCACCGCGACGCCGTCCGCGCGCGGCACCCGCGCCTCTTGGCGCACGACCGCGAGCTCGAGCTCGCGCGTGGGTGGGTAGTGCGTGCGCACTTGCGCCGCGTAGCGGTCCTTCAGTGGCGTGATGATGCGGCCGCGGCTCGTGTAGTCCTCCGGGTTCGCGCTCGCGACGACGAGCACGTCGAGCGGCAGCCGCACCGCATAGCCCTTCACCTGCACGTCGCGCTCCTGCATCACGTTGAACAGGCCGACCTGCACCTTCTCCGTGAGGTCCGGCAGCTCGTTGATGCAGAAGATCCCGCGATTCGTGCGCGGCAAGAGCCCGAAGTGGATCGTCAGCTCGTCCCCTAATGAGCGACCCTGCGCCACCTTGATCGGGTCGACGTCGCCGATCAGGTCGGCGATCGAGACGTCGGGCGTCGCGAGCTTCTCCGCGTAGCGCGCGTCGCGCGGAACCCACGCGATCGGAGTCGCATCGCCTTCGCGCGCGACGCGCTCGCGCGCGTACGCCGAGACGGGCGCGAACGGATCGTCATGGATCTCGCTGCCCGCGACGACCGGCAGCCACGGGTCGAGGAGCTGCACGAGCGCGCGGATCATCCGGCTCTTCGCTTGGCCGCGTTCGCCGAGAAAGATCAGATCGTGCCCGCACAGGAGCGCGTTCTCGACCGCCGGCACCACCGTCTCTTCGTAGCCGAGAATGCCTGGAAACAGCGGCTCGCCGCTGCGTAGCTTCGCGAGCAGGTTCGCCCGCAGCTCCTCGCGCAGCGTGCGCGGCCCGAAGCCGGCCTTTTTCAGCTCGGCGAGCGTGCGCACGGACGGAGCGGCAGCGGACTTCGTCATCGAGATCTCCTCGGCGATTCGCCGAGGGATACCACGCGCGCGCGTCCGCGGCGGCGACGCCTCGAAATTCCTAGCTCCGCTTCGGCGCCGGATCCTTCTGCCGCGTCAGCAGCCGCACGCGGTGCTGGATGATCTCGAGCTTGCCGTTGTCGTCGTTCTTCAGATTCGCCGGCAGCGTCTTCGCCGCGATCAGCGCCTTCGTCGCCTTCGTGCGCTCTTCGCTCGCGGGATGGCTCTGGAAGAACTTCGGCGCCCGCGAGCGGCCCACGCTGTTCGCGGTCAACACTTCGAACATCGTGACGATGCCGTTCGGGTCGTAGCCGGCGCGCGGCAACAGATCGACCGCGAACGTGTCGGCCTCGCTCTCCGCTTCGCGTGTGAAGGTGTTGAGGATGCCGATCGCGCCGAACTGCGTGAGCAGATCGACCGCGCCCGGGTTCACGCCGCCGATCGCGCTGCCGATCACGGCCGCGTTGCGCAGCCAGCCTGCCTGCTTCGCGCGCGCGTAGTTGTCGGCCATGTGACGCTTCACGACGTGCCCGATCTCGTGGCCGAGCACGCCCGACAGCTCGCCGACGTTGCGCACGCGCAGGATCAAGCCCGTGTGCACGAAGATGTTGCCGCCGAACGTCGCGAACGCGTTCAGCTCGTCGTCCTCGATCACCGTGAACGTGTACTCGAACGGCTGCGGGCCCGAAGCCTGCACGAGCCGCTGCCCGATGTCGTCGATGTAGGCGTTCACGACGTCGTCATGCAGCACGACCACGTGTTGACGGATCTGCGCGACCGCCTCGCGGCCGATCGCCTCTTCGTCCTCGATCGTCGGAGATCCACAGGCGGCGAGCGCCAGCACGAGCGCCGCGGCCGCTCCGCGGCGAAGGCGTTCACTCCGAGTTTCCACTGCCCTCTCCTTGTGTGCGGAGGCTCTCGGTGACGTGACGCAGGATCGAGAGCACCGATTCGTCGAACGAGCGGTTGTCGACGATCGGGAGGTCTTGCGCCTCCGCCAGCTCGAGAATGTGGTCCTGAATGCGCAGGATCGCATCGAGGTTCTCGAGGTAGCGATGGGTCGCGCGCTGCTTCGCCTCGTTCGCGCGCGCGGCGAAGCGGCTGTTGAATGCCTCGCGCTCGAGCGTCGAGACCGCGAGGAAGATCACGTGCGCGTCCGCGCTGTGGCGCTGCGGGTCGACGAGCCCGGGCAGGATCGAGACGCCCTCCATGATCATGCTCGTGTTCTCTTCGATCGCGCGCTGGATCATCGCGCGCACGCCGACCGTGACCGCGGTGGCCTGCGCGCGGAAGCCCTCGATCACCGGATCGGGCGAGTCGTGCAGCTCGGGCAGCGTGAGGTGCGCGTCGTACGAGGACGAGTGGATCTCCGGCATCAGCTCCTTCGAGAGCATGATGCGCATCACCTGGCGGATCGCGTCCGTCGAGTAGACGCGCGTGATGCCGAGCCGCGTCGCGACCGACTGCGCGAGCGCGCTCTTGCCGACGCCGGCCGCGCCGCCGAGGAGCAGCACGAGCGGTTTGCCCGTCTCTTGGAAGGCGCGCCACGCGCGGTACCGCTGCGCGACGCGCGCGCCGAGCTTCGCGCCGAGCGTCTCCTGCGCGATCGCGCGCAGCTCGTCGCGCGAGACGACGCGCGTGCGGCGCGCGAGCAGCGAGGTCTCGATGTCGCGCGCGACCGCGAACGCATCGTCGGGATCGATCGCCGCGGCGAGCAGGGACTGCGCGAGCACGCCTTTCGAGAACGGCGAGGCCTCGCCGGCGCGGCGGTCGTCGCGCACTTGAATCGACGGGAACGTCGCAACGGCATCCGGGCGCGCCTCGAGCGCTTCGCCGAGCAGCTCCTCGACCATCTGCGCGAGCTCTTCCCGCTGAACGAGCTCGCGGCCGCGGATCTTGTCGCGCACGGCGGTCGCGGTGCGGAACGCTTCGTCGAAGCTCGCGCCGCGCGAGAGCAGCGAGTGCACCATGATCCCGCGCATGAATGGGCGCCGCCCGGTCCCATCTTCGACGAGCGGCATGCCGGCGCTGCGAGCGGGCGAGCTCATTTTTTCGAGCCTACTGCAAGCGCTGAAAAGCGGCGCGCGCAGCGAGGCGAAGTCATCGGAGCCGAGCGATGTCGAACGGGGGCCTCCATGCAGGAAGCACCAGCGCGGCGGTCTTCGTCGCCCCGTGCCAGTCGCCAGCGATCAGCAGCCGCGCATCACGGTCGATCGCACATTTCCCGAGATCGAATCGCGCTCGCGAAACGACCACGCGCCGCGAACCGTCGTCAAACGAGCTGGTTGCTGAACGGCGACGATCCGTGCCCAACATCGATTTGCGCTTCGCGCGTCGCGCCCCCCGTGCCCGTCGAACGCGGGCCCGCGCACTTCGCAACTCGGGCGCTAGGTATCCGAAGCTGCGTATAAAAATGTTTGACTCCAGCCGCTCGGCCGGTAACTCTGCCGCCGCGAGTCGACGGGTGCCCGGCAGATTCGAAGCACCAGCGCCGCTTCCGCAGCTCACCCGCTCCTGCTCCGAGCACCGCGACGACGGCTCGCAACGCGATGGGGCCACGTCGTGGGAGGGGCGGGATGCGCACGATTGCAGTCGTCAATCAGAAAGGCGGCTGCGGAAAGACGACGACGACCGTCAGTCTCGCAGGCGCGCTCGCGGAGCAAGGCGCGCGCGTCCTCGTCGTCGACATGGATCCTCAGGCGCACGCGACGCTCGCGCTCGGCGTCGACTCCGAGACGCTCGATGAGAACCTCTACGAGATCCTGATCGCGCCGATCGGATCGCCCGGCGCCGCGCGGCTCGCCGAGATTCTGCAGGCGCGCGCCGAGCGCCTCCACCTCGCGCCCTCGGGAATCGTGCTCTCGGCGCTCGAGCAGAAGCTCACTGCGGAACGCGCCGAGGGCCGCACCGAGCGGCTCGCGAACGCGCTCGCGACGGTCGCGGAGCGTTACGACTTCGCGCTGATCGATTGCCCGCCGAACGTCGGCGTGCTGACGTTCAACGCGCTGCGCGCTGCGCACGAGGTGATCGTTCCGCTCGAGACGAGCGAGTTCGCGGTGCACGGCGTGCAGAAGCTGCTCGAGACGATCGCGCTGCTCGCCGACCGCGTCGGGCACACGCTCGGCGTGCGCATCCTGCCGACGCTCTATGACGGCCGCACGCGCTACGCGCGGGAGACGCTCGCCGAAATTCGCGCGCTCTTTCCGGAACTCTGCTTCGACACCGTGATTCGCGCGAACGTGAAGCTGCGCGAGGCGGCGCGCAGCGGCGCGCCGATCCAAACGTTCGCGCCGCGCGCCGCCGGAGCGCAGGACTATGCGGCGCTCGCGCTCGAGGTCTCGCTCGGTCGGCCCGCCGAGCGCGCGCAGCCGGCCGCGGCCGCGCCGGCGAAGGAAGTGACGGTCTCGTTCCGCGACGGCTCGGCTCGCGACGTCCGCATCGCCGGCGACTTCAACGGCTGGGTCCCGGACAAAGACGTGACCTCGCGCCTTCACGTCGCCGGCCGCGAGCGCGTCTGGACGAAGGTGCTGACGCTCCCGCCGGGCACCTACCGCTACCGCTACCTCGTCGATGGACAGTGGCGTGAAGATCCTGCGAACCCCGAGCAGGCCGCAGCGCCGCTCGGCGGGCGTCATTCGCTGCTGGTCGTCCGCTGACGAGGGCGGCGCGGGGCCTCGACGCGGTCTTCGACGCGCTTCTCGATGGCCCTTCGCACGACCCCACGGCCACCGACCGACGGGCGCGTGTTCGCATCGCGCACGCACCGGAGGAGCGCGTCGCGCTGGCGCTGGCGACCCGCATCGCGCAGCTCGCCGGAGCGGCGCCAAGCCTGCCGGGCGCGCGCTCGCAAGCGGACTCCGCTGCGCCGGAAGCTCGCGTTCTCGCAGCGATTTCGGCGGGCGACGGCTCGCTGCCCGAGCCGAGCTGGGTGGTCCTCGGAATCGCGGATCTCGAGCTCGAGGACGCGCTGCGATGGCGCGTCGAATGCGCCGGCGCGCACTGGCTCGGAGCGGTGACGCCTCGGGCCGCGCTCCGCGCCGGGCTCGGGCGCGGCGGGCCCGAGCTCGTCCGGTTGGCTCGGCGTCTCGCTCTCCTGCTCGAGCCCGCGCTGCCCGCGCGCGCTCGCCCCTTGGGGCCTTCTCCCCCTTCTTCATCGCGATGTGAGTGACTTTTTTCGTCACCACCCTCGCTGAGGGGGCCACAACACGCTCGGGGAGAGAGGCGACTTGCATGCTTGGGAAGGCGGAAGGGGAAGCTGGCATGTCCAACGGGTTGAAGCGGTTACCGGGCGCCGAGAGCGACGAGCAGTTAGTCGAGCACGTGAAGGCGGGAGATCGCGAGGCGTTCGAAACGCTCTATCGACGCTTCTTTCCGCGCATCTACCGGTTCGTGCAGAAGAGGATGGGGAATCGCTCGGACGTCGAGGAGACGGTCCAAGAGATCTTCATCGCGACGTTCTCGTCGTTAGGCGCGTTCCGCGGTGAAGCGCCGTTTGGCGCCTGGGTGTACGGCCTCGCGCGCCGCACGATCGCGAATCGGTTCAAGCGAAAGCGCGCGGAGACGGTGCCGTGGAGCGAGACCGACATCGCGCTCTCGGATGCGGCGAGCACGGTGCACGACGACGCGAACGGCGCGGACCCGCACGCAACCTACGAGCGCAACGAGCGGCTTGCGCAGCTCGAGAGCGCCGCGCGGCAGTTATCGCCGTCGCAGTGGGAGTACTTCCGGTTACATCACCTGGAAGACGTCCCGATCGAAGAGATCGCTCGCGATGCGCACGTCAGCCGCGACGCGATCAAGTCGCACCTGTATCGCGCGCGGAAGCTGTTATTGGCGCGCTGAGCGCGGTCCCCGCGAGCGAGTGAGAGGAAGCCGCACGCGATAGGCTGCGCGCGTGCGCCTCTCGATCGCAAAGCCGCCCGGTGAGTCGCTCGCGCCGTGGTTCTCCGTGCCCGCGGCGGCAGACGGCGTCTCGCTGCAACGCTTCGAATGCACGAGCCGCGGCGACCGCCTGGCCGGACGGATTTGGTCGCCCGTGGATGCGCCGCCCCGCGCGCCGCTCGTGTTGGCCATTCACGAGCTCGCGGGCGAAGCTGGCGATCCCGCGCTCGACGCAGCAGCGCGAGGCTGGGCGCGCGCCGCGCTGACGACCGTCGCGATCGATCTTCCGCTCCACGGCGAGCGCCACAACGCGAAGCTCTCGCGCCGCGCGATCGCGGGCGCGGCCGGCGGTCCGGACGCTCCGCTCTGGCAAGCGCTCCTCGCGCAGGCCGTCTGCGACCTCGCGCGCGCGCTCGATGCGGTCGCAGAGCGAGCGAGCGAGCCGGTCGCCGGCGCGACGAGCGTCGCGTTCGGCGCGTCCGCCGCGATCGCGCTCGCCCATGCGCAGCTCGACGCGCGCATCGCGCGCGTCGGGGCGATCGGTCCCGCTTCGCCGCAGCGCGCGCTGCTCGCGCAGGAGGCCGCGAAACCGATCCACTCGCTGCAGCGGCCCGACGATCTGATCGCCTGGCTCCGGGCCGCGCCGCCGGCGTGAAGCGCTCCGCAGATTTCCACCGGGCCGGCTGCTAAGGCTCGCCACTTCACCATCGCGAGGTCGCCATGCTCCGTTCGCACGCGCTTTCTCTGCTCGCCGCCGCAGCGCTGTTGGCCTGCAACGGCAACACGCCGCAGAGCGTCTCCGGCGAGAACGGCGGCACGCCGGTCGCGAAGATCGGCAGCGAGACGATCACGCAGGCCGAGCTCGACGCCTGGATCAAGGACGAGCTCTGGCGCAGCCAGACCGAGGATGGCAACGCGGCGAAGGTGTTCTCGCTGCGGCAGCGCGGGCTCTCGCGCATGATCGACCAGCGCCTGATCGACGCGGAAGCCGAGCGCCGCCACCTCGACCCGGACGCGCTGCTCGATCAAGAGGCGGCCAAGCGCGTCGCGGTGACGGACGAGGAGGTGAAGGCGTTCTACGAGCAGCACGCCGCCGAGTGGGGGGATCGCAAGCTCGAGACCGAGGCAGCCGGCATCCGCGATTACCTGGCGCGCACGAAGGGAACCGAGGCCGCCCAGGCGTTCGTCGC
>DASTOI010000017.1:0-4085 GCA_035762585.1 Myxococcota bacterium | reverse complement strand
ACCACGTGCTCGAGCGGGAGATCGTGCGCGGAGACGAGGTGGCGCAGCTCGGTCGCGAGCGCGGGCGCGGGATCGTCGAGCTCGAACGAGCGCAGCTGCACGACTTCGAGCTCGCGCCCGAGCGGCTGGCGCAGCTCGACCGCCTTCACCGAGTGGCTGCCGAGGTCGAGGCCGAGAACTCTTCGGGCCATGAGAAAGACTGTCCTAGCTCTAACGACTGCGAATCGCGAGCAGCTTCGGCTTCGCGAGCTCGCTGCGATCGATCACCGCGGTCACGGTGCGTACCGCATCGCCCGCGCGCGCCTCGGCCGTGATCACGAACACGTCGGCCTCGAAGCTCGCGCCGGGGTAGACGCCATCGGGCAGCAGGCTGCGTAGCGGCGTGCAGCTCGGGTGGTTCGCCTCGTCAGCGCACAGCAGCGCGCCGCCCTCGCGCGCCTCGAGGATCCGGCGCACGTCCTCCGCCTCGACGAGGCGCGTGTCGCCGCTCGTCCCGGTGTAGAGCAGCGCGAGCACCCACGGCGGCGCGGTGTTCGGGTTGATCCCGATCTGGTCCCCGGAGTACGGATAGACCGTCACGTACGGGCGCAGCGTCTCGACCAGCTCGGGTGTGAAGCCTTCGACCGCGCGCAGCTCGTCGACCGAGAGCAGTGCGCGATTGGCGGCGCGCGAGGGCGGCCGGCGCTCGAGGTAGACATCGTCCTCGGCGCCGCCTTTCACGCGCTCGCTGTCGGCGTCGATGTAGTCCATCAGGTCGTGCGCCAGCGCCTCGGGGTCGTAGCGGTGCGCATCGGCCGTCCGCGGCAGCTCGTCGATCGCCCTTTGCATCAGCGCGAGCAGGTAGCTCTCGGTCGCCGGATCCCTCGGCTGCCCGTCGTCGAAGAGCGCGTTCAGATTGAGGCGCGCGCCGGCGTCCTCGATCGTGAGCTGCAGGCTCGTCCCATCCTTTAGATCGATCGGCGCGAGGCGGGCCAGCGCCCACGTGTCGTTCAGCGAGTCCGCGCGGAACTCGCTGGCCTGCTCGCGCACGCGATCGTCGATCAGGAGCGCCGTCGCGAGCCGCACGCCGCCCCGCGCGAGCGCCTCCGCGCGCCCGGCGTTGTCGTGGTTTCCGATTGCGAGATCGTTCAGCAGCGCGCGCTTGATGAACAGAGCGACCGCGCTGCCCGCGAGCGCGACGAACACGAGCACCGCGATCAGCGCGACGCCTCGTCGCCGGCGCATCGCGCGGGCGTTCATTCGCAGTCTCCGATGTCGATGCCGAGCGCCGGCAGCACGTCCGCGGCGCACTGATTACGGACCGCGTCCACGTTCGCCTGGATCGCGGCGGGGTCGGGCTGCGTCGCGAGGAATGCGGCGAAGTTCGCGGCGTTCGCGTCGACACACTCGCCGACGGTCACGCACTCCTCGTCGTCCTCGTCCTCCTCGTCTTCGTCCTCGTCGCCGGACTCGCCCGTGAGCGTCTTCTCCAGATCGATCGGGCGGATCGGCATCACGACGCGCTTCGCGAACACGCGCTCGCCCTCGGGAGCGGTCTCGTCGACGAGCGCGAGCGTGATCTCGGCCGAGATCGGGAGCTTTCCCGAGCGCTCCAGCGTCGAGGAGTCCCAGCTCGGCGTGAGTGCGCCGTCCTCGTCGACGAACTGCACGCCGAAGCGCGTGAGGCCGTTCGCGAGCACGTGCGCACCGTCGTCGGAGCTGGTCGGCAACGAGCGGTCGAGCGACTCGGGCAGCGCGGGAGAGGACCAGCGCACGAGGCGCAAATCGTCCGCGTCGCCCGGCTCGGTGAAGTACGCGACGACGGAGAGATCGGTCGCGTGCGGCGCGTCGCTCGGCGCACCGCGCGCGTCGAACTTGAGCCGGTCCGCGCCGTCGCCGCCGCGGCGCGCTTCGGCGAAGAACAGCCACGGATGCTCGAGCGGGTCGACTTCCTCGGGCTTCTCGACGAGCGTCGCGCCCTCGAGATCGCGCGCGATGCGATCGATCAGTAACAAGCCGCGCCGCGTCGCCTCGTTCTGGTCCGGCGCGCTGGCGGTCGGCCCGATCGCATCGCGGAAGAACATCCCCATCGCGGTGAAGACGAGCCCGAGCAGCACGATCACCGCGATCATCTCGAGCAGCGTGAAGCCGCCGCGCCGCTTCATTGGGGCGGCTCCTGGTCTTCGGCGGCGTCGTTCTGCTCGAGCGCCTCGAGCGCGGCGGGATTCAGGAAGAACGACGTGCGCCGCACCTCCTGCTCGGCGACGCCCTCGACCCATGCGACGCGCACGTCGAGCTGCACGATCGGAGGCGCCGTATCGGCCGTCGGTGAATCGAGCCAGCCCGTGGCGGCCGGCTCAGCGGGCTTCTGCGCGGCCGGCTGCGCGCCCGCAATCTCGATCGCGGCCGGATCGAACGCGGTCGTCTCGATCGTCGCGGTGAACTCCTCCTCGGTCCGCTCGCGCTTCGTGAGCTGCGGGGCGGCGCCGCTCGCGGCGGCCTCCTCGGCCTCGGCGACCAGCCGATCCGCGAAGAGCGCGGCTGCGGCCTTGCGACGCGCCAAACCCTCGCGCTGGCTCGACTCGACCACGATCGGGCCGAGCACGATCACGACGACCGCGAACAGCGCGGTCGCCGCGAGCATCTCGATCAGCGTGAAGCCGCGGCGCGCGTCACTCGGCTTCATGGAACGTCACCCGCGTGGGATCGGAGAACGCGGCGATCGTCACCTCGACGCGGAGGTCGGCGCCGTTGTCGAGCCAGAGCGTCGCGGGCGGCGTCTCGCCGTCGGGGGCGAACTCGATCGCCGCGAGGCCGCTCGCGATCTCGTCGCCTTCGGCTTCGAGGTGGGAGAGCCGCGTGCTCGGCCCGAATTCGGTCGAGCTGCCGGGCGCGCCGGCGACACGCGCGAACTCGCCGGCCGCGTCACGCGGCGCGACGAGCGGCAGCTCGTCGAGCTCCGCCCAGCGGAGCATCGGGGGCGTGCCGGATGCCGGCGGCGCCTGCTCGGTCCAGTAGCTGCGCGTGTCGAAGTCGATCACGACGCGATGCGTGCGGCCGAGCGCGATCGCCTTCTCGCGCGCGAAGTCGAGCGAGTAGCCGAGGCGCCTCGCTTCATCGATCACCGCCTGATCGGTCGCGCGCGCGATGCGCGGCACGATCACCGCCGCGATCAGGAAGAAGATCGCGAGCACCGCGAGCATCTCGATCATCGTGAACGCGCGCTGCGCGCGCGACGTTCGCGATGCCCGCGCGGCGCGGCTCACGGGCGTTACTCCTCGGCTTCTGCGGTCGACCAATTCCCGATGTCGGCGTCCGCGTCGGTGCCGCCCGGCTGGCCGTCGGCGCCGAGCGACCACACGTCGAACGCGTGCGGGTTGTGCTGGCCAGGCGAGGCGTACTGGATCTCGCCCTTCCAGCCGTCGCGCGGAATCTCTCTCCGCGCGAGGTAGCCGCCGGGGCGCCAGCGGTACGGCTCGGGAGCGCCGGTCGGCTTCTCGATCAACGCGCGCAGCCCCTGCTCGGTGGTCGGATAGCGGCCGTTGTCCATCTGATAGCTGGTGAGCGCCGCCTCGAGCTGGCGGATCTGCGCCTCGGTCGTCGTGATTCGACCGTTGTCGAGCATGCCCGCGATCGCCGGACCGATCAGCGCGATCAAGAGTCCGATGATCGCGATCACCGCCATCATCTCGATCAACGTGAAGGCGCGGCGGCGGCGCGCGCGTCGGGGGTCCGTCATGCGATTTCTCCTTTGGGTCAGCCTTGGATCGCCTTCGTGATGTCCATCAGCGGCAGCAGCACGGCGAGAATGATGAACGCCACCATCGCGACCAGGAGCAGGATCAGTACGGGCTGGAGTACGGCCGTGGCCCGCGCGACCGCAGTCTCCACCTGCTCGTCGTAGGTGTCGGCGACCTTGCCGAGCATCGCCTCCAGCTCTCCGGAGCGCTCGCCGACCGCGACCATGTGCGTCACGAGCGGCGGGAACTCGCCGCTCGCACGGAGCGGCGCCGCGATCGTCGCGCCGCCGGTGATCGATTCCTTCGCGCGGTCGATCGCCTCGGAGATCACGACGTTGTCCGCGACGCGTCCGGCCGTCTCGAGCG
>DASTOI010000016.1:0-6570 GCA_035762585.1 Myxococcota bacterium | reverse complement strand
CGCGTGTAGTCGATCGCGACGTCGGCGCCGAGCTCCCGGCAGAGCGCGAGCTTCGCCGGCGAGCCCGCAGTCGCGAACACGCGCGCGCCGGCATGCTTCGCGAGCTGGATCGCGGCCGAGCCGGAGCCGCCGGCCGCGGCGTGGATCAGGACACTCTCGCCCGTGCGCAGCGCGGCACGGTCGAACAACCCGAGCCACGCGAGATGGAACGGGAAGTAGAGCGCCGCGGCGCCGGGCAGCGGAATCGCGGCCGGCACTTCGAATGCGGAGTGCGCTGGACAGATCGCGTACTCCGCATAGCCGCCGATCGCGCCCTTCGTCATCGCCGCGACGCGCTGGCCGAGCCGCGCCTCGGCGCCCGCACCGCATGCCTCGACGACGCCGAACACCTCCATGCCCGGCGCGTACGGAAGCTCGTGGCGCACCATCACGTTGCCGCCGTTGATGCGCTCGAGATCGTTCAGGTTGAGCGGGATCGCCTGCACGCGCACGAGCAGCTCGCCGGGGCCGGGCGCCGGAACCGGAACGTGATCGAGCCGTAACACCTCTTGCGGCGCGCCGAATTGGTGAACACGCCACGCGCGCATCGTCTGCTGCGGGTCGGCCATGGAGGACAGCTCCTTGTGCAAGCGCCGCGCAGCGGCGCGCGCAGCGAGCACCCCGCTCACTCCGCTCGGCTCCGCCTCGCTGCGCGCTCCGCTTGCCCGCAAGCGGAGTCGATCTGTGGGCAGGCCACTGTGGCTCAGGCCTCGTCCGCGTGCCCTTCCTCCGCGAGCCGCTTCTGCACGAGCCGGCGGAATGCGAGCGGCGCGGCGTCGTGCGGCGAGGAGTGCATGCGCTTTCCCGGCGGTGTTAGGTCCCAAATGCGCTGCTGGCCTTCGATGATGCGCTTGTCCTCGGCGAACGCCGCGTTCACGATCGCGAAGATGCCCTCGACGAGATCCGGCCGCGCCTGCTCGGCGGCGAAGCCGGTCGCGTAGAAGTACCGCGTGCGGCTCTCGGAGATCGGCGTCACCGCTTGCTGCTCGGCGCGGTGCGAGAGCGGCTTTTCGTCGGGGACGCCGTAGCTGCAACGCGACGCCGCGCCCGGCGCGTACCACGCGGTGGTCATCAGGAAGAGGCCCGGCAGCAGGTAGCGATACGAGTTGAGCGTATCGACGCGCTCCGGGCGGCCGGGCGCGAGCCGTGAGTCGGGATACCAGCGCTCGATCAGAAGCCCGTCGCCGCGCGGCGTGATGCGCGGCGTCTCCGCCGACCAGCTGACGCCGCTCGAGCCCCCGAGCGTCGTCTCGTGCGAGAAGTCGAGGTGCGAGAGGTCGCACAGGTTGTCGTTCAAGAGCTCGTAGTTCGCGTCGTAGTCCATCACGTCGGCGCGCATCCGCCAGCGCGAATCGTCGAGGCCGAACGCGTCGGGGATCAGCGCGGGGTCCGCTCGCGCGGGGTCGCCCATCCACACCCAGATCCAGCTCCAGCGCTCGACGACCGGGAACGTGCGCACGCCGAGCCGCGGCGGCTGGGCGCGTGCGGGCATCTCCTTGCATACGCCGTCGCAGCCGAAGCGCAGGCCGTGATACATGCAGCGCAGGTCGTCGCCCTCGATTCTCCCTAGCGACAGCGGCGCGCGGCGATGCGGACAGCGGTCCTCGAACGCAATCACCGCGCCGTCGCGCTTGCGCCAGAGTGCGACCGGCTCCCCGATGATCACCCGCCCGATCGGCGCGCCTTCGGGAAGCTCGTAGCTCCAGGCCGCGACGTACCAGAGATTGCGGATGAAGCGCGCCGTCATGCGGACGAGCTCGGCTTGCGCGAATCGCTGCCGAGCGCGACCGCGCGCACCGCCTTGCTGTCCGTCGGCTGATGACCGACCGCGTGTTTCGGCGCGGGAATCTCGACGACGCGATTCGTGAGTCGTCCGAGCCCAGTGACTTCCACCTCGACGACGTCGCCGATCTGCATCGGCCGTGAGTTCGCCGGCGTTCCTGTCAGGACGACGTCACCTGGCAACAGCGTGATGTGCCGGCACAGGTCGGCGAGGATGTAGTCGATCCCGAACGTCATCTCCGAGACCTTGCCCTCCTGCACGACCTTGCCGTTGAGCAGCGTGCGCACCGTGCTCTGGCGCACGTCGACGCCGCGCACGAGGCCGGGGCCGATCGGACAGAAGCCGTCCTGCCCCTTCACGCGCAGCATCGAGCCGGCGTCGGTGTCGCGGAAGTCCTGCGCGCCGACGTCGTTCGCCGGCGCGAAGCCCGCGAGGTGATCCCAGACGTCGTCGGGCGCGACGTTGCGCATCGGGCGTCCGACCACGGCGGCGATCTCACCCTCGTAGTTCAGGTACTGGCAGTTCGCGGGGCGGCAGAGCGTGCCGCGATGCGCGTTCAGCGCGGTGGTCGGCTTCTGGAAGTAGGTCGGCGTCGTCAGCGGCGGCGCTTGGAACTCGATCCGGCGCGACTCGTAGTTGAGGTGGATGCAGAGGATCTTCGTCGGCTCGCACGGCGCGAGATAGATCGCGTCGGCTTCGTGCACGCGGCGCCCGTCGCCGAGCGCGAGGCTGTCACCGTCCAGTGTCACCCACTGCGGCGTGCCTTCGTGAAGGATGCGGCGTACTTCGCTGCGCGGTCCGTCGAGAACGTTCATAGCGGCGACCCCTTCTCGATTTTCGGATCTCCGAAGCCGCCGCGCTCCGGCGCATGGCCGTAGACGTCGGCGTCGTAGTACTCGGATTGGTGCATCGCCGGGCGCCCGCCGTAGCCGTACTCGATCTGGAAGCCCGACGGCGTCTCGAAGTAGAACGAGAACATGCGGTCGTTCGAGTGCTTCCCGAGCTGCGTCGCGACCGGAATCTTCGCCTTGCGCACGAGATCGTGCGTGAGCCCGACGTCGTCGAGGTTGTCGACCTCGAGCATGATGTGATTCAGGCGCTTCGTGGGCGAGCCGAGCCCCCACGCGACCGAGTGATCGCGTTCGCCGCAGTGCATGAAGCGCAGCTGGAGCGCTTTCGGGCCGCGCCCGAACTTGTATTCGGTGCCGCCGCGCATGCCGAGCGCCTGATAGAAGTGGATTGCGGCGTCGGAATCCGGCTCTCGGATGATGCAGTGGCCGGCGCCTCCCCCTCCGGTGACGAACTTGCCGTGCATGCCGCGGCCGGGATGGAACGGCTGGTTCGGCCGTAACAACGGCCCGTGGAAGATCTCGATCGGGTTTCCACCCGGATCGACCAGCTTCATCACCTCGAGCACGCGGCGCTCCTCCGCCTCCTCGAGCGAGCCGACGCGCACCGCGATCCCGGCGTTCGCGAGCTGCTTCTGCATCTCCGCGAACTCCGGCGCTCCGGCGACGCGGAAGCCGAGGTACGCGAGGTCGTCGTCGCCGCCGGCGTGGAGCACGAAGCGGTGGTGCCAATGGTCCATCCGCAAATGGACCCGGTCGGCCTCGCCCGCTTCCTCCACGACTTGGAGGCCGAGGATCTCGCGCGCGAATTGCTTCCACGCCGCGAGGTCGCTCACGCCGATGCCGAAGTATCCGAGCTCGGTGACTTGAACCATGGAGTTCTCCTAATTGCCGCCTCGCGCGGACGCGAGCGGCGACGCCGCCGTCAGTAGCGGACCAGGCTGGCCGGCGGCGCGCGTGGCGTGAATCCACGCCTCTGCGACCGCAGCGTGGAGCACGAACGCCGCTCCGAAGCAGGTCAGTGAGAGCCAACGCGCCAGGCTCTCGTCCTCGTAGTCGCCGATCAGCAGCATCGCGGGCACGAAGATCAGCCGCATCGTCGCGATGCTCGTGCCGATCGAGAGCGCGCGGATCATCCACTCCCGATGAGCTTGGAAGCGGCGCTGTCGCGCCAGCCAGAGCCCGCGCGCCAACGACGCGACGAAGAAGCCGGCGAACGGCGCAACGACCGCGATGGCAGCGGGTCCTGAATACGGGAACCAGATCGTGATCAGCAGCGCGGTCCCCCCGGCGACCAAACCCGCAGCGACCGTGATGCGACCGACGGCGCGATGGAGCCGCGGGCGGCGCTGCCGCAGCGTGCCGGAGAACTGCAGCGACGTGAGCGCCAAGAAGACGGCCCCGAGCACGACGTGCGAGCGAATCACGAGTGGATGGCGGGTGAAGCCGGGGTTGTAGGGGTTCGCGTCGAGTAAGTGCTCGACACTGAGCCCGATGCCCAGCAGGCCGAGCAGCACAGTGATCACCGTGAGCGCGAGCGCCATTCGATTCTCGGAAAGTGGATGGATCTACGCGAACGAGCCCTTCTTCACCGCAATGTTCTTCACGTCGCAGTAGAAGTCGAAGCTCCAGTGGCCGCCCTCGCGGCCGAGGCCGGAATCGCGCGAGCCGCCGAACGGCGCGGCGAGCTCGCGGATGAAAAAGCAATTCACCCAAAGCGTGCCCGCAACGACGCGCTCGGCGATCGCCATCGCGCGCTTCTCGTTGCGCGAGAACAAGACGCCCGCGAGGCCGTAACGGGTGTTGTTGGCGAACGCGACCGCCTCGTCGTCGCTGCCGAAGGTCTGCCAGGTGAGCACCGGCCCGAACACCTCGCGCTGCGAGATCTCCGCGTCGGGCTTCACGCCGTCGAACAGCGTCGGCTGGAAGTAGAGCTCGCCGGCGGCGTCGCGCGCGCCACCCCACAGCACACGCGCTCCCGCGTCCTTCGCGCGCTCGACGAAGCCGGAGACGCGCGCGAAGTGCTCGGGCGTGATCAGCGGCCCGACGCGCGTCTTCGCTACGCGCGGATCGCCGACCACCATGTGCGCGGCGGCGGCGCGCACCTTGTCGAGGAATCCCTCGGCGATCGTCCGTTCGACGACGACGCGCGTGCCGGCGAGGCACACCTGCCCTGCGTTCATGTACTGGCCCGCGACCGTCTGCGCGGCGGCGTCGAGATCCGCGTCGGCGCAGACGATGAACGGCGACTTGCCGCCGAGCTCGGCGGCCAGAGGTGTGATGGAGCGCGCCGCCGCCTCGCCGATCCGCTTCGCGGTGTCCGTCGAGCCGGTGAAGCTGATGCGGTCGATGTCGCGATGCGCGACGAGCGCCGCGCCAGCCTCTTCGCCGATCCCCTGCACGACGTTCAGCACGCCCGCCGGGACGCCCGCCTCGTGGGCGATGTCGGCGAGCAGCGAGCACGTGAGCGGCGCCCACTCGGGCGGCTTCACGACGACCGTGTCGCCCGCTGCGAGCGCGGGCCCGATCTTCCACGTGGTCAGCATCATCGGCGCGTTCCACGGCGTAATCAGCGCCGCGACGCCGGCCGGATCGAAACGCACGTGATTCACGACCTCGGGCGAGTCGATCGTGCGGCCCTGGAGCTTCGTCGCCGCGAACTCCGCGAAGAACGAGATGTTGAGCGCCGCGCGCGGTACGACGCGCGCGAGGTTGCCCGCGAGCAGCGAGCCGTTGTCCGCCGTCTCGACCGCGGCGAGCTCCTTGGCGCGCGCCTCGATCCCGCGCGCGAAGCGCTGCAGGATCGGCAGCCGGCCGTGCGGCCCCAATTCCGCCCACGCCGGAAACGCCGCGCGCGCGGCCGCGACCGCGGCGTCGACCTCGGCCGCGCCGCCCGCGGCGACGTCCGCGAGATGCGCGCCGTCGATCGGCGAGCGGTCAGCGAACCGGCGGCTCGATCCCGCGCGCTTACCGCCGATCCAGTGATCCGTCGAGACCGGGACGCCGGCCACCGTCGTTCCCATCGGTGCTCTCCTTGAGGAAGCTGTCCACCAGCGCGAGCGCGCGCTCCTTCGGCGCGAGCAGGTGCGCCAGCATGCGATTACGCGCCGCCGACGAGAGATAGAAGCGCTCGTACTGCTCGCCCCGCGACGCCAGCGCCGAGCCGACGAAGTCCCACGCGAGGCGGAAAATGCGGATGCGTTCCTCGGCTGCGGCGCCGGCGCCGCGCAGATACTGGTCGATCAGCGGGCGCAGCGTCGCGTCGCCGAGCTGCGACTGCGTCGGCGTCGCGAGCAGGTTGTGCGAGCCGATCAGGCGCAGGCACTCGTTGACGCGCGGCATCCAGACCGGCATGAAGTGCTTCAGCTGATTCAGCGGCGCGCTGTTCGCGAACCAGACACCGTTGCCCCAGTGCAGCGCCTCGGCCTCGGCAGTCGCAATCGCGGCACGCGCGAGCTCCGCGTAGCCGAACATCTCCCCTAACAGCTCGGCCGTGGCCTGGCCTGTGTCGCCGATCGCGCTCGCCATCCGGCAGCCGATGCCATACGCGAACTCGAGCTTCGTCTGCGCGCGGATCATCGTCTGCTGCAGGATGTTCGGGAACCAGCCGGTCCGCATCACGCTGTTGTAGACGTCGACCTGGCCGTCGATGAACAGCCGCTCGCGCGGGATCTCGACGTCGTCGAAGATCACGAACGCGTCCTGCTCATCGAAGCGGCTCGAGAGCGGGTGGTCGAACTTGTTCGTGCCGCGCGAGACGCTGTCGCGGCACAGGAATTTCAGCCCGGGCGTCGCCATCGGGATCGCGAACGAGAGCGCGAAGCGCGAGCCGGCGGCCGGGATCGGGTGCGCCGGGTAGACCGCGAGCTCGTCGGCGAACGGCGCGAGCGTCGCGAGGAT
>DASTOI010000015.1:0-7085 GCA_035762585.1 Myxococcota bacterium | reverse complement strand
GCGTTCGCGAAGCTGCCGCGCAACTCGTGCAAGACGCGCGTGACGCGCCGCTGCCGCATCACCGGCCGCTCGCACGCCGTCTACAGGAAGTTCGGCGTGTCGCGCATCATGCTGCGCGAGATGGCGCTGAAGGGCGAGCTGCCCGGCGTGCGCAAGGCGAGCTGGTAGCCGCGATGAAGGAAGGGATTCACCCCGACTACCACCCGGTGGTGTTCGTCGACAGCGCGACCGGCCGCGAATGGATGTCGCGCTCGACGATGAAGTCGAGCGAGCTGCGCAAGATCGACGGCAAGGACGTCCCGGTCGTGCACCTCGACATCTCCGCCGAGAGCCATCCTTATTGGACCGGCCAGCAGCGCAGCCTCGATACCGAGGGCCGCGTCGACCGCTTCAACAAGCGCTACGCAAAGAAGAAGGCCTGAGCGATGCCGCGCCGCTGTCATCTCACGGGTGCGAAGGTGCACTCCGGCCAGAACGTCTCGCACTCGAATCGCAAGTCGAAGCGCACTTTCGATCCGAACCTCCAGCGGGTGCACCTGACGAGCGAGGCGCTCGGTCGCCAGGTCGCGGTGCGCGTCTCGACGCGCGCGCTGCGCACGGTCACGAAGGTCGGCGGTCTCGACGCGTTCCTGCTCGCCGCCGACGACGCAAAGCTGCCGCCCGAGGGTCTTGCCCTCAAGCGGGATATTCAGCGCGCGCTCAGGTAGCTCGTCTCCGCCATCGAGCCGGCGGCAGCTTTCTTCCCGGTTTACTCCGCTCCGCCTCCGAAGACTCCGGCTCCGCTGCGCGCTTCGCTTGCGCAGCTTGGCGCGCCGGTCCGAGGCGGGGGGCATCGAACACTGCCTAGCCGTTCCTAGCTAGCGTGAGTGGTTTCCGGGAGGCTCGCATGCACATCGACCCGCGCCTGTTCTCGCCCGAAGCCATCGATCCCGCGACGCGCGCGGTGAACGAGGCGATCGAGAAGCTGATCGCGCAGGCGCCGCCGTTCACGTCGCAGACGCCGGCGCAGATCCGCGCCGCGCGTCGCGAAGGGCGGGGCACGCTCCCGCCGCCGGTGCTGCTGCCGCACGCGGAGACGCGCGCGATTCGCGGGCCGGCCGGCGAGATTCCCTTGCGCATCTTCCGCACGCCGAACGCGCGCGGCGTCTATCTGCACATTCACGGCGGCGGCTGGAGCATCGGCGCCGCGGATCAGCAGGACGTGATGCTGGACGCGATCGCGAAGGCTGCGCGCGCGACGGTGGTGAGCGTCGAGTACCGGCTCGCGCCCGAGCATCCGTATCCCGCCGGCCCGGACGACTGCGAGGCGGCCGCGCTCTGGCTCGCGGAGAACGCGCAGCGCGAGTTCGGCAGCGCGGCGCTCGCGATCGGCGGCGAATCCGCGGGCGCGCACCTCTCCGCGGTGACGTTGTTACGACTGCGTGCGCGCGGCGCGCACGGCGCGTTCTGCGCCGCGAACCTGGTCTACGGTTGCTACGAGCTCGGCTTCACGCCGAGCGTGCGCAACTGGGGCGAGCGCAATCTCGTGCTCTCGACGCCGATCATCGAGTGGTTCACGGACCACTTCGTTCCCGATCGCGCGCTGCGCGCGAGCCCCGACGCGTCGCCGCTGCGGGCGGACCTGCGCGGCCTGCCGCGCGCGCTGTTCACGGTCGGCACGCTCGACCCGCTGCTCGACGACTCGCTGTTCATGGCCCAGCGCTGGCTCGCGGCGGGAAATCGCGCCGAGCTCGCGATCTATCCGGGCGGAATCCACGGCTTCAACCTCTTCCCGGGCGCGCTCGGCGAGGCTGCGCTGCGGCGCAGCGAATCGTTCCTCGCCGAGGCGTTCGCCGGAGCCGCGGCGTGAGCGACTACGGCTTCCTCCTCGTCGACGACCCGCGGCCGAAGGTCCGCCGCGTCACGCTGAACCGGCCCGAGAAGCGCAACGCGCTCAGCAACGCGCTGCGCGGCGAGCTGTTCGACGCGCTCGAGCGCGCGGACCGCGATCCCGCCGTGCACGTCTCGATCGTGCGCGGCGCCGGCTCGTGCTTCTCCGCGGGCTACGACCTCGGCAGTAACAACGCCGCGGAGCAGCCGTACTTCACGGCCGGCGGCGATGGCAACTGGCCGCGCCACGTCGTCGACGGCGCGTTCAAGATCTGGGACCTCGCGAAGCCGGTGATCGCGCAGGTGCACGGCTACTGCCTCGCCGGCGGCTCCGAGCTGATGAGCGCGTGCGATCTCTGTTACGTGAGCGAGGACGCGCAGATCGGCTACCCGCCGGTGCGCCTGATGAGCCCGCCCGACAACCAGTTCCACGCGTGGCTCGCCGGCATGCGCAACGCGATGGAGCTGATGCTGACCGGCGACTCGGTGAGCGGCGCCGAAGCCGTGCGCATGGGCCTCGCGAACCGCTGCTTCGCGAACGACGAGCTCGAGGCGCGCGTGCTCGACATCGCGGAGCGCATCGCGAAGATCCCGCCCGACTTGCAGCAGCTCAACAAGCGCTCGATCCACCGCGCGATGGAGATCATGGGCATGCGCGCCGCGATCAAGGCCGGCACCGAGATCCAGGCGCTCGCGTTCCACCAGAAGTCGTCGCGCGAGTATCTGCGCGAGTTCGCGAAGGGCGTCACGCAGGCGCTCAGCAAGCGCGACGCGCAGTTCGGCGACTACCGCGAGCGCAAGCCGTGAGCGAGCTGCGCGTCGGCATCGCCGGGATCAGCGGCTACGGCGGCGGCGAGCTGCTGCGGCTGTGCGCCGGCCACCCGGCGTTCCGCGTCGTCTACGCGGCCGGCGAGAGCACGGCCGGCCAGCGCCTCGCGCAGCGCTTTCCCGCGCTCGCGGGGCTCGAGACCGGCGAGCTCGAGATCCAGAGCTTCGAGTCGGACGCCGTCGGCGAGCTCGACGTGCTGTTCGCGTCGCTGCCGACCGGGAAATCGCGCGAGCCGCTCGCGCGAATTCCGAAGAACGTGCGCGTCGTCGACGTCGGCGGCGACCACCGCTTCGTCTCCGGCTGGACCTACGGGCTGACCGAGCTGCCGGGCCAGCGTGCGCAGATTCGCGGCTGCACGCGGCTCGCGAACCCGGGTTGTTATCCCGCAGCCGCGCTGCTCGCGCTCGCGCCGCTGGTGGCGGCAGGGCTCGTCGAGAGCGACGGCATCGTGATCGACGCGAAGAGCGGCGTCACCGGCACCGGCCGCGGCGGCGCGAGCGACTTCGGCTACGCGGAGACGAACGAGGACGTGTTCGCGTACGGGCTCGCCGCGCACCCGCACGTGCCCGAGATCGAGGCCGCGCTCGCGCAGCTCGGCGGCCGTCCCGCGACGGTCGCGTTCACGCCGCATCTCGTGCCGATGAGCCGCGGCCTGCTGGCGACTTGTTATGCGCGTCCGCGCGACGGCGCGAGCGCCGCGCGCGCGCTCGCCGCCGCGCGCGAGCTCTACGCGAAGGAGCCGTTCGTGCGCGTGCGCGAACTCGAGAACGGGCGCAGCGCGCACACCGGCTGGGCGACGGGCACGAACCTTTGTTTCGTCAGCTACGCGCTGAACGCGCGCACCGGGCTCGTGATCGCGACCGGCGCGATCGACAACCTCGGCAAGGGCGCCGCCGGGCAGGCGATCCAGAACGCGAACCTGATGACCGGGCAGCCCGAGTCCGCGGGGTTGGGCGGGCTTCCGACCTGGCCGTGAGGCGCGGCGAGCGCCGCGCCGCCGCGCTCGCACCAGCTTGTCGCACCTTCGTCGCCGTCGGCCTCACTCGCCGGGGAGATCGGCCGCGGAATGCGGCTTGCGCGAGCGGCGCCCGAGCGAAACGCGAGCGCGCGCTTTGGGACGGTCGTCACCGACGCTCGTTTCCGGCCGTCGCTAGCACCGAGTCCAAGCGCAAGAACTGCGCAAAGGAGGAATGAGAATGCGTCTTCACTTCGGTCGAATGAGTCTGGTGCTCGCGTGTCTGGCGACCGCGGGTCTCGCGCTCGGCGCAGGCCCCGTGCTCGCACAGGCGGGCGCGCAGACCTGCCAGCACGAAGGCAAGACCTATCAGGACGGCGACAAGCTGACGATCTCCGGCAAGGCAATGGAGTGCGACGGAGCGTCCGGTAGCTGGGTGCCCGCCCAGGTCTGAGGACCGGCGGGGACGGGGGCGTCGCCTCGCGGCGGCGCCCCCGTCTTATCTCGACTGCCCGCGCTGAGCGCCACCGAGGAGCGCCTCATTGGCAGCAGAAGCGCGGGAGACGCATTGAGGTCGCTCCACCTGTTCCTCCGCCCGCGCTGAGCGCCACCCAGGAGCGCCTCATTGGCAGCAGAAGCGCGGGAGACGCAGGGAGGTCGCTCACCGGTCGAGCAACCGCGATGGCAGTAGCGCGGGATCAGCGGTCGATGCGGACCGTTGCGGAGCCGGGGGTGGTGTTCTGGCCCTTCTCGTTTTTCGCCCAGAGCTCGAGGTCGGCGAGCTTCTTGCCGGCCTCTTCGTATTTGCGCACGACTTTGCCGCCGAGCGTCATCTCCTGGTTCGGGAAGTCCATGCCGCGGTACTGGCAGCTGATCTTTTGAATGCGGCCCCCGTGGTCGAGCCAGTTCGAGACGAGCTCGCCGAGCGCGGCGTACTTGAAGCGGCCGTGCACGATGATCGAGCCGAGCGCCTTCGACTGCGGGAAGTTGTAGTCGTGATGGAGCGGATTGAAATCGCCGCCGCCCGCGGCGTATTTCACGAGCTGCGTGACCCCGGGCTTCTTCTTCAGCACCGGAATCTCGTCGCCTTCCTTGAACGCATCCCACGTGACGGGCATTGGAGATCTCCTGATTCGATCGAGGTCCTAGTAGAAGAGGCCCTGCGAGCGCTGGCGCGCGACCACGCGGCCGTGCTGATTCTTCACGGTCGTGAGATTCGTGACGATCAGCATCTCGCCGATCGCCTTGCTCTCGCGCGTCGCGAGGTCGGCGACCTGAGAAGTCACCGTCAGCGTGTCGCCGGCGCAGATGTCCTCGAGGTACTCCGTCTCGGCGCCGCCATCGAGCACGTTCTTGAGCCCGTGCTCGAGGCGCGGGCCCGGCAGCATCGGGTTGCTGAACGTGTCGTTGCTCTTGCCGGGGATGAAGACCGGCGTCCCGAAGTAGGTCGCCGGCGCGGGCAGGCTTCTGTAGCCGCGCTTCTTCGCTTCGGCCTCGTCGAAGTAGACGAGGTCCGTGTACCCGACGCCGCGCGCGAACGCGCGCACGCTCGTCGTCGTCACCTCGTGCGTCCACGGCGGCGACTCGACGCCGACCACCGCACGCATCGCCGGCGTGATCTCGATCTTGGCCATGCGGGTTTCTCCTTCGCGCTGAGCAAAAAACCGTACACCAGCGCGAAGCGGCGGCGCCCCCTGAGCGCGCGGCGCGCTCAGCGCCCGCGATAGATCGGCGGCCGCTTCTCCGCGAACGCGCGCGGGCCTTCGAGCGCGTCGGCGCTGCGCATCACGACCGCCGAGTTGCGCGCCTCGATCGCGAACGCGTCGGCGAGCGGCACGCCGCTCGTCTCGAGCGCGGTGCGCTTGATCGCGCGGAGCGCGAGCGGGCCGTTGCGCGCGAGCCGCGACGCGAGCGCCTCCACGGCCGGAACGAGCTCGGCCGGCGCGACGAGCCGGTTCACGAGCCCGAGCTGGAGCGCCGTCTCGGCCGGGATCGGATCGCCCGTCAGCAGGATCTCCATCGCGCGCGCCCACGGCATCTGGCGCGCGAGCCGCACCATCGAGCCGCCGCCCGGCACGAGCGCGCGCTGCACCTCGGTCAGGCCGAAGCGCGCATGGCTCACCGCGACGCGCAGGTCGCACGCGAGCATCAGCTCGAAGCCGCCGGCGAGCGCGTCGCCGTTGATCGCGGCGATCAACGGCTTCTCGAGCGCGAACTCTTTCATCAGCGCGGTCTGCATCACGCTGGGGTCGCTGAGCACGCGGCGGTCCCAGTCGTCGGCGGGCTGGCGGCCGCCCGTCCAGAGCGGGAGCAGCCGCTTGAGATCGCCGCCCGACGTGAACATGTCGCCGCCCGCGCCGGTGAGGACGCCGAGCCGCAGCGCGTCGTCGTCGCGCAGCTCGCGCAGCGCGTCGGCGAGGCGGCAGACGGCCTCGGGGCTGAGCGCGTTCTTCTGTGCGGGGCGGTTGAACGTGATCCACGCGACGCCGTCGCGCTTTTCGAACAACAGGTCCGGCATGCGCGCACGCTAGGAGACCGACTCTGGATGCGCGATCAACCCACGCCGAGGGTCCAACGCACGCGGAGGCCACGGCTCGACTCCGCTCGGCTTCGCCTCGCTGCGCGCGGCGCTTCGCGCCGCTTGCTAGCCGCAAATGATGCGGCGCTCGCGGCTCGTGCCGGCTCGCGGCTTGCTCCGCGCACGCGCCGCATGAGAGACTGCCCGCGCCGCGCGCCGCGGAGTGCCTGCGTGACCATCGCGACCGAGATCCTGCTGCTCTGGGCCGCCTTCACCGCGACGCATCTCGGCCTCGCGAGCGTGCGAGTCGAGCCGCGGCTGCGCGCGAAGCTCGGCGACGGCCCGTTCCTAGGGCTCTACTCGCTGGTGGCGCTCGCGATCTTCATCCCGCTCGTGTGGATCTACCTCGCGAACCGCCATGCGGGAGCGTGGATCTGGCAGATCGAGGTCGGGCCGCTACTGCGCGGCGCGCTCTACGTCGGGATGGCACTCGGGCTCGTGCTGACCGTCGGCGCGCTCGTGAAGCCGAGCCCCGCCGCGGTCGCGCCGGGGCGAGCGGAGGCGACGGGCATCTACCGGATCACGCGCCATCCGCTCGTGCTCGGGCTCGCGCTGGTCTTCGCGCTGCACCTGATTCCGAACGCGAGCAGCGCCGACGTCGCGTTCTTCGGCGGCTTCGTCGCGTTCGCGGTCGCCGGCGCGTGGCACCAGGACGCGCGCAAGCTGCACGCGCCGCCGCCCGGCTTCACCGCGTTCCACGCCGCGACGCCGTTCCTCCCGTTCACGCGCGCCGGCGCGCTGCGCGGCATGCGCGAGATCCCGCTGCTCGTCTGGGCGATCGGGCTCGCGCTCGCACTCCTCGCACGCTGGCTCCACCCGCGCGGGATCTGGTGAAGCGAAATCAGCTGCTACGC
>DASTOI010000014.1:0-2478 GCA_035762585.1 Myxococcota bacterium | reverse complement strand
CGCCGGTCTTCTGCTGCTGGCCGATCAGCTGGAAGACTTCGCCGATGCCGAAGTCCCGCAGGTTGCCGTGCAGCGCGACGCTCACGCTCACTCCTCCGCACGCAGCGCGAACGCGAGCGCGGTCGAGAGCACGTAGAGAGCGGCGAGCAGCGCGCCCGTCGCCGTCGCGACGAGCGCCGGCAGCGCGCCGAGCGCGAGCGGATCGGCAGGGGCGCTGCTTGCGCCGGCGAGCAACGCGATGCCCGATGCGAACGCGCAGCTGGCGACCCACGCCGCGAGCGGTCGCCCGTAGCGGAAGCCCGCCGCCCCAGGAACCGTGAACGCGAGCAGCGTGAGCAGGCGCTCGGTGTTCGCGCGCTGCTTGCGCAGGCGCGTCAGCTGGGCGACGCGCTGCTCCGAGTCGCCGACGCCGCTGCGCAGCGTGCGCGCGAGGTCCGCATAGAAATCACGCGGGCCCGCGATGCGCGCGAGCGTGCCGCCCGCGGCGACGGCGGCGATCAGGATCACCGCGCTCACGGCCGCTGCAGCGGACAGGCTCGCGCCGAGCCAGCCGGGCGCGACGCTCGCGCGGCGGGCTGCGGCCCAGCGCTTCGGCAGCCCGGATTGCTCGGCCCGCGCGAACACGCTCGCGGCTGAGAAGCCCGCGTCGGTCACGAACACGTCCTTTCCGGTCCCGGTGCGGCTCGCGAGGCGCTCGACGGTGGCGGCGTCGATCTGCTGGGCGCGCGCGAGCGTGCGGTCCTGTTCGTCGAGCCGGATCGCGCGGCCGTACGCCTGGGAGAGGTTGAACAGCGCGATCGGCGACGGCTCGAGCTGCACGGACTTCTCGTAGAGCGCGATCGCGCGCGCGTTGTCGCCGAGCGCGAACGCGACGTTCGCGGCGTTGTTGAACGCCTCCGCATCCGGCTGCGCCGCGAGCGCGCGGGCGAAGTACTGCGCCGCGGCGGCGCGATCTCCCGAGCGCTTCGCGTGCAGCGCGAGCGCGCGCGCCGCGACCGGGTCGTCGCCGGCCGAGCGGAGCAGCACGCCGACGTCCGCGGGCGTCGGTAGCCCCGCTTCGACGCGATGCGCGGCGACGCCGACCGGATCGGCAGCCAGCGCGACGCGCCCGACCGCCGCTCGCTCGAGCCCCAGATGAAGCGCCGCGAGCGCCGCTGCGACCGAGACGAACGACGCGGCCCGCTTGCTCCAGCCTCCGCTCGCGACCGCGAGCGCGCCGAGGCCGAGCGCCGCGCCCGCGGGCCCCTCGACGAGCGCGATCCCCATCACGACGGTGGCGAGCGCGGCGAGGCCGGCGGGGCCCCTCAGCTTGAGGCGAGACGACGCGAGCCCGTGGAGCAGCGTCGGCAACGAAGCGGCGGCGCCGAGCGCGAGGAACACCGTCGCCCAAAGCATCGCGGCGAGCGCGAGCAGCTCGTAGCCGGTCGCGACCGCCCACGCGCGCGCCTCGAGGTGTCGGCCGAGCGTTCCGAGCGCGGCGTGCACCGCGGACGCCGCGCCGCGGACGTCGCCGCCCGCGAAGCGCGCCTCGGCGAGCGCGGCGTGCGCCGCCGGCAGCGACGGCGCGAGCACGGTCGCGTGCTCGGCTCGCGCGCTCGCATCGCCCAGCTCGCCGGCGAGCAGCAGCGTTCGCGCAGGGCCGTCGAGCTCGCGCAGGCCGAGTAGGAGCCCCGTGCGCTGCGTTCGCGCGACGCGCTCGGCGAGCGACTGCGCGGGCAGGCGCCACGCGCGATCGACCGCGGCGCGGGCGGGGTCGCGATCCGGCAACCCGAGCAGCGGAGGCGGTGGCCAGGGCGCGGCCTTGGGCTCAGGCTCCGGGGCAGTCGCAAGCGCCGCATCGGGGTCGGCCGGCACGGACGGCGCCGCCGCCGAGTCCGTCGCGGCTGCCGCGCCGGGTTCGGGAATGACCACGGGCGCAATCTCGGGCTGGGCGGCCGAAGCGGCGGACGCATCTACACCCGACGGCGCCGCGTGCGCGACTCCCGCCGCCGCGAGCAGCACGGCCACGCAAGCAGCGCGCGAGCGGGCGCAGAGCCGAGCGTCCAAACCCCTGGCCTCCTGGAGGCTTTTTCATCGGCGGGCCCGACGGGCAGCCTGAGGAGAAGGGGTCGCGATCGACCCGCGCGCGGCGGTCCCAGACCGCAGCGGAGTCCGGAGGCCTCGTCTATGTTGCGCGGCCTTTCGGCCGGCCCGTCGGTCGGCTCCGAGCGCGCGGCGGCGCTGCGACGCTCTGCGAATGAAACGAGGAGATTCTGTCGTGGCCACTCATCAATCCGCCGAGAAGCGCTCCCGCCAAGCCGAGCGCCGGCGCGAGCGCAATCGCGGGATCACGAGCGCGCTGCGAACGCGCGTGAAGGCGGTGCGCGAAGCGATCGCGAGCGGCGACAAGACGACCGCCGCGGCGCGACTGCGCGATGCAGAGAAGGCGCTGCGGAAGGCGGCCACCAAGGGCGTGCTGAAGAAGGAGACCGCGAGCCG
>DASTOI010000013.1:0-2652 GCA_035762585.1 Myxococcota bacterium | reverse complement strand
TCCGCGACACCGCCTCGTGTCGCCACCATTTCCATGGCGACGAAACGCGTCCTCGTCGTGGGCAGCAAGCCGCGCGCTCGATCGGCGTGTGAGCTCCCAAAACTCGTGCGCGGCGCGAAGCGAGGCCACGCGAGCCTTTGGTTCGCGTGAGCCGAGCGAAGGCCGGGTTTTACTGAAGTTTCACAGGCCGGGCGCTGCGCAAGTCGATGCGTTCCTCCAGGTTCAGCGCCATCTGGGAGGACGATCTCGATGGAAGCGACGACGGGGATTGCGCGGGGTGCAGCGAAGGCCGAGCAGCAACAGGAGTTCACGCAGAGCGATGGCTGGCTGACGCGAACGAAGCTCGTCTCGCGCTCGATCTATTGGGGCGTCCACGCCTCCTGCCTGCTCGTGTTCTGGGTGGGAGCGCCCGCCGAGGCGGTCGCGCTCTGCGTCGCGACCTACGCGATCCGCGTGTTCGGCATCACCGGCGCCTACCACCGCTACTTCGCGCACAAGTCGTACAAGACGAGCCGCTGGTTCCAGTTCGCGCTCGCGTGGATCGCGTGCTCCGCGACGCAGAAAGGCCCGCTCTGGTGGGCCGGCACGCATCGCCGCCATCACCGCTACTCCGATCTGCCCGGCGATCCGCACTCCCCGAAGCAGGGCGTCTACTACGCGCACCAGGGCTGGGTGTTCGACACGCGCTGGCAGGGAACGCCGATCGAAGGGATCCGCGATTTCGCCGCGTTCCCCGAGCTGGTGTGGCTCAACAACTTCCACTGGGTTCCGCCGGCCGTGCTGGCGGTGATTTGTTATGCGATCGGCGGCTTCCCCGGCCTGCTCTGGGGCTTCGCGGTCTCGACCACGCTGCTCTGGCACGGCACGTACTCGATCAACTCGCTCGCCCACCTCTGGGGTACGCGCCGCTACGAGACGAACGACACCAGCCGGAACAACTTCCTGCTCGCGCTGATCACCTTCGGCGAGGGCTGGCACAACAACCACCACTACTACATGGCGTCCGCGCGCAACGGCTTCTTCTGGTACGAGATCGACATCACGTACTACATCCTGCGCGCGTTCCAAGCGGTCGGGTTGGTGTGGGATCTCAGGCTGCCGAGCAAGGAGATCCTCGAGGGCGGCGCGCTGCGCGCGAAAGAGGCGGCCTGAGCGGCCGCAGGCTCCGCGCCGCCGGAAGAGCCGGCACGCCATCGCGGCGCGCGCGCGCCCACTCATATACTGCGCCGCATGAGTGATGAAGAGCAGCGCGCCGCGGATCTCGCGGCGCTCACGCGCGCGCTGAAGATCGGCAGCTACACGAGGCACATCTTCCTCTGCACGCACGGCGATTGCGCGCCCGGCGAACAGGCGCAGGCGAGCTGGGACTTCCTGAAGAAGCGCCTGCGGCAGCTGGGCCTCGCCGACGTGCCGGGCGGCGTCTACCGCTCGCAGGCGAATTGTTTCCGGATCTGCCGCCACGGCCCGATCGCGGTCGTCTACCCGGACGGCGTCTGGTACCGCGGCTGCACACCCGAAGTGCTCGAGCGCATCCTGCAGGAGCACGTGATCGGCGGGAAGCCCGTCGCCGAGTTCGCGTTCGCGACGAACCCGCTGCGCGCGACCGAGCTCGCGTGAGGGCGGCGCTGCTGCGCGGTCGCGAGCACGTCGCGCTCGGCGTGCACGGCGCGATCGCGGAGGCGAACGTCGCGATCGCGATCACGCGCGGCGGCTACGCGAAGCAGTACGCCTACGTCGACCCGAACGAGGACGCCGTCGCGTTCGCCGCGGGCGAGCGCGCGGTGCTGCTCGCGGTCGCGGACGGTCACTCCGGCTTCGAAGCCGCCGAGGTGGCGCTCGAGCACCTGCTCGAGCACCCGGCTCCGAACTGGACCGAAGGCTCGGGCCCGCCCGCGAGCCTCGAGGGCTGGCGGCGCCACGCGCTCGCCGCACTGAACGACGCCGCGCTGCAGATCGGCGGAGAGCGCCGCGAAGGCAGCCGCTCGCGCACGACGCTGACGCTCGCCCTCGCCGATCCCCGCGCGGGGCAGTGTCACTACGCCGCGATCGGCGACAGCCACCTGTTCGCCGCGTTCGCCGGCGAGGTGCGCGAAGTCGCGCCAGCCGAAAAGAGCGGCGCATTCCTCGGCGATCCAACCGTCACCGAGAAGCTCGCCGAGTACGCGCGGCTCGGCGTCTTCTCGCTCGCCGGCGTGCGCGCGCTGGTGCTCGCGACCGACGGCCTCTCCGAAGAAGGCATCGGCGTCGCGAACCCCGCTCGCACCGTGCACGAGGCCCGCCTCGCCGCCGCCCGCGAGCCCGCCGCGCTGCGCCCGCTCGCGCTCGCGCGCGCAATCTGCGACGCCGCCGTCCAGGCCCACCGCGCCCAGCATTCCGGCGACAACGTCGCCTGCGCCGTCCTCGAGCTCGCCGAGGATCGTTGATCGCACTCGGCACGAGCGCGGCGAAGAAACGTGCGTCCCGACGCCCGCACTGATCAATCTCCATGACGACGCGCCAGCGTGCGGAGCGGTCGGCTCGATGCCGACCGCTCCGCACCTCTCCCCAACACCTGACTTCGGACAAGAGCCCGAGCACGAGCGGTCGCGCGGGGCCGGGGGCGGCGGAGGCGAAGTCGAGCGCAGCGGAGCCCCCCTGAGAATGTCCCGCGGT
>DASTOI010000012.1:0-2276 GCA_035762585.1 Myxococcota bacterium | reverse complement strand
GGAAGTTCCGGTTCGAGCCGGGCGCGACGACCTTCGACTCGGCGCACACATCCATTACAGCCGCCGCGACTTCCTCGGGCTTCGAGACGACGCGCTGGCCCTTGCCGCCGCCGCCGCCGATGTACTTGAAGCGGATGCGGTGCGTCGGGTAGTCGCGCCAGATCTCGGCGCACAGCTTCTCGGCCTGCGCCTGCAGCTCGGCGATCGTCACCAGCTCGGCGGTCTTCGCGTAGCCGGCCTGCAGTAACAGCTCGGCGTTCGCTTCGAGTGGCGCCTTCGGATCGAATTGGAACGTGAGGCCGTGCTGCTTCGCGAGCTTCTCGAGCGCGGCGCGGCTCCCGGCCTTCGCAACCAAAGCGCGCGCCGCGACGTCGTCGACGCCCGGGATCACCGCGTTGCCGAGGCTGCGCGCGAGCTTCTTCGCCTCGTCCTTCGCGCCGGCGCGCTTCAGCACGCCCGAGCACGGGCCCATGAAGCCGACGCCCGAGGCCTCGATCGCCTCGACGAGCTCCGCGTCCTCGGCCATGAAGCCGTAGCCGGCGAAGATGTGCGTGTACGCGTGCCCCTTCGCGATCGCGACGATCTCGCGGATGCGCTTCTGCTTCTCTTGCTGGCCCGCGCCGGTGTAGTCCTGCACGCGGTGCACGTTGTTCGGGTACTTGAAACTGCGCAGCTCCGGCGCGAGGCAGCGCGGGTAGACGACGGAGTCTTTCTCGGAGAGCAGCATCCCCCACTCGCGCACGCCGATCTGCTCGAAGATCTGGAACGCCTCCATGCGCACCGGGCCGCGGCAGATCACGAGCACTTTCAGGTGCGCGAGCGAGAAGGAGCGCACCCACTCGCTCTCGGCGAGGTCGAAGCGCGAAGGCGTGAGGTTCGCGTCGAGCACGCCTACTCCGACTCGCGCTGGACGCCGCCCATCGGCGACGGCTCGTAGGTGCGCATCAGGAACGCGAGGTGCTCGCCGAGCACGCGCCGGCTCGTGCCGGGCAGCACAATGCGCGAGACCGAGCCGAGCGAGAGCGCCTCTTTCGGATTCATCAGCTCGCGCTCGTAGCGCTCGTTGATCTTGAGCAGCGCGGAATCGCGCGCGCGCTTCGCCTCGTCCGCGGGCGTGCCGCTCGCGAGCGACTTCCGGTACGCGTCGTCGAGCGCGCGGATCTCGTCCTTGAACACGAACTCGCGGCCGCCGCCGGGACCCATCACGGCGATGCGCGCGTGCGGCATCGCGAACACCGCGTCGGCGCCGATGAAGTGCGAGTTGTAGGCGGCGTATGCGCCGCCGAACGCGTTGCGGATGATCAGCGTCATCGAGGGCACGCGCAGGTCGACGATCGCGTCGAGCAGGCGCCGGCCTTCGAGGATGATCCCGCGCGCCTCTTGCTCGCGGCCGGGCAGGAAGCCGGTCACGTCCTCGAGGAAGATCATCGGGATGTTGTAGAGGTTGCAGAAGCGGATGAAGCGCGTCGCCTTGCGCGCGGCGTCGACGTCGATCTGCCCGCTCGCGACGCCGGAGTTGTTCGCGACGAAGCCGACGACGTGGCCGCCGATGCGCCCGAACGCGGTGATCATGTTGCGCGCGCGCAGCGGCTGCAGCTCGAAGTATTCGCCGTGGTCGACGATCTGCTGCAGGAACAGCGTGATGTCGAGCGGCGCGTTCATGCCGGCCGGCGAATCGAACGTCTTCCGGAAGAGGATGTCCTCCTCGAGCGTGAAGCGATCGATCGGGTCGCTGGTGGCGCGGAACGGCGCGCCTTCAGAGTTGTTATTGGGAAGGTACGAGAGCAGCCGCAGCGCGGTGCGCAGCGAGCCGACTTCGTCGGCGGTCACGAGATCGCAGACACCGTTCAGCGCGTGGACGCCTGGGCCGCCGAGCGCGTCGGCGCTGATGTCCTCGCCGAGCGCGCTCTTCACGACGTTCGGACCGGTGAGCCCGATGAACGTGTCCGCGCACTGGATCATGAACGAGCCCTGGCGCGGCAGATACGACCCGCCGCCGGCGTTGTATCCGAACATCAGGCTGATCGTCGGCACGATCCCGGAGATGCGGCGCAGCGCGGCGAACGCCTCGCTGTAGCCGTCGAGGCCGCCGACGCCGGCCGGCACGAACGCGCCCGCGGAATCGTTCATGCCGATCAGCGGGATGCCGCGCTCGGCGGCCATGGTGATCAGGCGCGCGAGCTTCGCGCCGTTGGTCGCGTCCATCGAGCCGGCGCGCAGCGTGAAATCGTGGCCGTACACCGCGACGTCGCGGCCGGCGATGTTCAGGATCCCGG
>DASTOI010000011.1:0-5688 GCA_035762585.1 Myxococcota bacterium | reverse complement strand
GCCTCGAACTCGAGCGCGGTGTGCGCCGCCTGAGCGACGATGAGCTCGGCGCCCGCGTTCGGATGCACTACGACGGATTGATGACCCGGTGCATGACCCGGTGTTGGAACGAGCTCGATGTGGGTCGAGATGGACTGCTTGCCGCGAATCAGTTGGTAGCGAGAGCCAGGGAACTCGACCCAATCAGTGATCGTGTAGTGCGGTGAATGAGCAGCTTCGAATTCCGCCGCCTGCACGAAGATGGGCACACCCGGGAAGAGCCGATTGTTCCCGCAGTGGTCGAAGTGAAGGTGCGAGTTGACGATCGCCGAGACCTGTTCCGGGGAGACGCCCACACGAGATAGGGCAGCGAAGAGATCGATACAGCGGGGCTTGTAGAGATGATTGATCAGCTTGTTGTCTGCGCCGACTCCGGTGTCAACGAGAACGCACGCCTCAGCGTCTCTCACGAGGAAGCCGAAAACCTCGCAGTCGCCCGGAGCCCGCGGATGGGAGCTCGGAAGCTCGACCCGCGCGAGCAGCAGCGGTGTGATCTCGACCTGTTGCATGTGACTCTCGAGCGCGGGGAGCGACTCCTGAGGTGAAGCACTACGGCGCCCGCGCCGGCCGGCGATCGCCTCACAACGACGCGTACACCGCCTCGATCAGGCCCAGCGATCTTGGATCACCAATTAGGTTCGGATACATCTGGTTCATCGCGTAGCCGAAGCCGAGCTTGGCGTCGGGGTCGGCGGCGCCGAAGGAGCCGCCCCAGCCGCTGTGGCCGAAGGTGTGCTCGTTGTCGCCGTAGGTGAGGCCGTCGTTCAGCAGGAAGCCGGCGGCCCAGCGCATCGGGACTTGGAGGACGAGGTCGCGGCCGCTGACGCGTTCGCGGGTCGCCGCGGCGAACGTTGCGGGCGAGAGGAAGCGGCGGCCGTTCTGTTCGCCGCCCCGCGCGAGCATGCCGTAGATGCGCGCGAGCGCGGCGCCGGTCGCGTGGCCGTTCGCGGCGGGGATCTCGGCGGCGCGCCACCAACGCTGATTGGGGACCTCCGGGTCGAGGGCGGGGTTCGCGAGCGCGGCGCGCGCGGCGGGGTGCTCGGGCGGCGGCATGTTAGGTCCCTCCGGCGGTGCGACCATTTCTGCCGCGCGCGCGTCCTCGCTCTCGGGCAGGCCGATCCATGCGTCGGCGCCGAGCGGTCGCGCGATCTCTTCGGCGAAGAGCGCGCCGAGCGTCTTGCCGGTCGCGCGCCGCACCAGCTCGCCGGCGAGGTAGCCGTGCGTGATCGCGTGGTAGCCGCTCGCGCCGGGCGCGAAGAACGGCTCCTGCGCAGCGAGCGCGCGTGCGATCTTCGCGTGGTCCGCCCAGTCGCGGATCGCGATCGGCTCGCGCAGGCCCGAAAGCCCGCCCTGATGACTCAGCAGCTGCGCGATCGTCAGCGACTGCTTCCCTTCCGCTGCGAACTCGGGCCAGACGCTCGCGACGGTCTGCTCGTACGAGAGCACGCCGCGCTCGACCAGGTGCGCGATGCAGGTCGACGCGAGGCCCTTCGTCGTCGACCAAACGTTCACGAGCGTGTCGCGCGTCCACGGCTTCGTGCGCGCGCGGTCCCTGAAGCCGCCCCACAGCTCGACGACGAGCTCGCCGTCGCGCACGAGCGCGAACGAGGCGCCCACCTCGCGCCCGGCGGCGAAGTTCTCCGCGAACGCGTCGCGCACGAGCTCGAAGCCCGCGGCGACAAAGCCCTCGATCTTGGCCGACGACGACATGAAGCCTCCTACGAGCGGCGCAGTGTACGCTGCGCGCTTCGAGGGGGAACGGTGCCATGTGGAGACGCGCGCTTTTCGTCGCCGTGCTGGTCGCGGCCGCCGCGAATGCGGCGCCGAACAAGCCCGAGCCGATCGTCGTGCCGACCGCCGAGCAGATCGCGGAGCTCGAGCGCGCGCGCGACAAGCGCCCGAAGAGCGCCGAGCGCCGCAACGAGCTCGCGCTCGCGCACTACCGCTTCGGCCGCGCGGCGCTCGATCGCGGCGAGTTCGCGGTCTACGAGGATCACCTCGCGCGCGCGATGACGGAGTGGGTCGAGAGCCTGCGCCTCGATCCCGAGAGCCCCGACCCGCACATCTACATGGGTATGGTCTCCGCTTATCAGGGCCGCATCGATGACACGCTCGACAGCATGTACAACGCGCGCGCGCTCGCGCCCGGCAGCGGGGTCATGTACTCGAACATCGCCGAGACGCTGATCTATGCGGGCCGCGATGCGCGCGAGGTCGAGTCGTGGCTCTCGCGCGCGGAGCGGCTCGGCAGCAACCCGGCGATCATCGATTTGAATCGCTGCCTCTTGCAGTGGCGCGACGGCAACCTCGACGGCGCCGCGCGCTCGTTCCGCTTCGCGCGCAAGCTCGATCCGAGCGTGGTGGAAGTGTGGAACGAGGCTCCCGTGGCGACGCCGATCAAGACGTTCACCGACCTGACGGCCTATTGCTGCGGGAGCCCGGCCTGCGGCCCGTACCTCGAGCGCGCATGTCAGAAGTCCGAGCTCGAAGTGGCGCACCGCGAAGTGCCCGAGGAGACCGTGCTGCGCGAGCTGCGGATCGAGATGGAGCGGCGGCGCGAGCTCGAACGGATCTACAAGCAGCGCAAGGATCTCGAAGTGCGCGTGAAGAAGCCCGAGGACGAAGCGGCCTCGGGAGCGCCTTCGTCGCCGCCTGCAACGAATCCCGCGCCCCAGCCGGAGGAAAAGCCATGAAGGCCGCCGTCTATTACGAGAACGGACCGCCCAGCGTGTTTCGCTACGAGGACGTGCCGGATCCGAAGTGCCACCCGAAGGGCGTCGTGATCCGCGTCGCCGCGGTCAGCATCGAGGGCGGCGATCTCCTGCATCGCGCGGGAGCGCCGCTGACGTCGCGGCCGCACGTGGTCGGTTATCAGGCCGCCGGCGAGATCGTCGAGGTGGGCGCGGAGGTGACACATCTTCGTGTCGGCCAGCGCATCGTCACGGTCGATGCGGCCGGCTCGCACGCGGAGCTGCGCGCGGTCGCGGCGCGGAATTGTTGGGTCGTGCCGGCGAGCGCGGATCTGCGCGCGATCGCGTGCACGCCGATCCCGTTCGGCACCGCGGACGACTGCCTGTTCGAGTTCGGGCGGCTGCGCGCCGGCGAGACGGTGCTCGTGCAGGGCGGCGGCGGAGGCGTCGGCCTCGCAGCGATCCAGCTCGCGAAGCGCGCCGGCGCGACCGTGCTCGCGACCGCGTCGAGCGGCGAGAAGCTCGAGCGCCTGCGCGCGTACGGGATGGACCACGGCATCAACTATCGCGACGACGATCTCGTGCGCGAGACGCGGCGGCTCACGAACGGCCGCGGCGCCGACGTGATCGTCGACCCGATCGGCGGGACGACGTTGCAGCAGAGCCTCGCGGCGCTCGCCTATCGCGGGCGCATCGCGTGGGTCGGGCGCGCCGGCCGCGAGCTCGTGAAGCACGACGTCTCGACGCTGATGCAAGGCAACCAGAGCCTGATCGGCGTGTTCCTCGGCGCCGAGATCACGACCGACCGCGTGCACGACATGATCCAGCGTCACGTCGACGACGTCGCCGCCGGCAAGCTCGCCGTCGTGATCGACCGCGAGTTCCCGCTGCGCGAGGCGGCGGCTGCGCACGCGTTCATCGAGAGCCGCAAGGCGTTCGGTCGGGTGCTGTTGATTCCGTAACAGCTGCCGGCCGGCCTCGCGGCGCTACGAGAGCGGCTTGCTCGCGACAGCCTGCTTGCGCAGGTGGTCCGGAACGTCGCGCGGCGTGCGCAGCAGCGCCTGGAGCTGGCTCTGCAGGATGTGCGGCGTCCAGCCGTACATGCTGTCGTGCGAGCGCGAGCCGGCCGGCATCTTGCACATCACTTCGCGCCGGCCCCACAACAGGAGGTGCGGCTTCTGCTCCTCGCGCGTCATCAGCAGCTCGGCGCTGACGCTCGCGCACTCATCGGTGTGCGCGCCGCAGATCACGATCACCGCGTCGACCGCGGCGATGCGCGCGCGTACGCGCTCATCGTTCGCCGCGTGCTCGGCGGGCTCCGCGGAGCACGAATCGATCGAGAACCACGCGCCCTGCTTCGCCTCGGCGAGCAGCCGCGCGTACAGATCGCGATCGTGCGCGACGTCGAAGCTCAGGAAGACGCGCGCCTTCGAGCTCATCCGGAGCTCCGTTCCGTGGGATCGAACGGCGCCGGCTGCGCGCCGTAGGCCGCGAGCTCGTTCTCGTCCGCGACCTCGCTGGAGCGCTCGCTGCGCTTCTCGCGCTTCTGCTCGCGCTTCTGCGCCGCCTTCTCGGCCTTCTTCTGCTCGCGCGCCCGCTTCTGCATCGACATTCGGATGTTCGACATCGCGCGTCCTCCCGTGCGAGGAGCGGGCCGCACTCCGGCCCGCTCCGATCATCGGTCGAGAGCTGAGAGATCGATCAGGGACGCGGACGGCGCACGCCGAGGCGTCACGCTGCCCGGAAGCCACTGTTCGACTCCGCTCACCTGCGGCTCGCTGCGCGCGCCGCTTCGCGTCGCTTGCACTAACGACTGCGCCGGAAACCGCCTCCTCCGCCGCCGCCGCCGTCGCGGCGGTCCTGGGCCTCGTTCACCCGCAGCGCACGGCCGCCGAGCTGCGAGCCGTCGAGCGCCTTGATCGCGTCCGCAGCCGCGCTCGCGTCCGCCATCTCGACGAAGGCGAAGCCGCGCGCGCGGCCGGTCTCGCGATCCATCACGACCGCGACGGAATCGACCGCCCCGTGTCGCGCAAAGAGCGTCCGCAGCTCGTCCTCGGTGGACGTGAAGGGCAGATTTCCGACATAGATCTTCTTACTCATCAGAACCTCGGCGCGCGCCGCTCGGGCGCGCTGGCGCTCCGGCCGCGCGTTCGGACGATCCGAACGCGAGCTCCGTCGCTGTTGGACCCGCGGCGACAGCCATGGCTCGTCACTCGTCGGGCGAGAAGGGATTCGACGGAGCACGGGCGGTTGCTTTGGCCAGCAAGCCGGCGGACGCCTCTCGCGGCTCGCAACCTAGCAGGCCTCGCGGCGAACGCTGGCAGAGCGATCGGTCGCGAGCCGAGCGCGAGGCGCTCTACCGTGCGCCGATGCAGCCGACTTCATTGCTGATCGGGAGCGACGCGCCCGAGACGCGCGCGCTCGCCGCAGCGCTCGGGGCCGCTTGGTGCGGGGCGCCGCAGGACCCGAGCGCGCTGGAGGGTTGGCGCGCGCAGCAGTGCGCAGGCCCCGCGCAAGCGCGCGTCGTGGTCGCGTGGCCCGTGGCGGACGCGAGCGGCGAGCTGAGCGAGATGCACGCGGATGCGTGGCTCGCCCGCGCCGAGGATCCGATCGCGCGCTGGGTGTTCGCGCTCGGCGCCGCTGCGGCGCGCTGCGCGAATGGCGGCGCGATCGTCGCGGTCGTCGATCGGCCCGCGCCGCTCGATTGCGCGGGCTTCGCGCCCGAAGCCGCGGTCGCCGATGCGGCGTGTGCGCTCGTGCGCTCGCTCGCGCGCTCGGAAGGCGCGCGCGGCGTGCGCGTGAACGCGGTCGCGACGAGCGCGCGGCTCGCACCCTCGCGGCCGGTCGATCCGGCGCCCGCGCTCGCGAGCTTCCCCGGCACCTACGAGCGCGAGGTCGCGGGCGCCGTGCGTCTGTTGCTCGCGGACGACGCGAGCGGCGTCACGGGTCAAGTGCTCGC
>DASTOI010000010.1:0-3024 GCA_035762585.1 Myxococcota bacterium | reverse complement strand
GTCCTCGCGCGCGCGGTCGTAGTCGGCGGCGCGCACGCAGCCCTCCGCCTCGCGGCCGGCGAGATTGATCCAGACGCCGGGCTGCGTGTTGACGTCCTCGCTGAACGCGACGGTCTTCGTCCAGTCGAAGCCGGCGAAGCGCGCGGCGCTCTCGACACGCGCCGCGGCGCCGCGCAGCCGGCGGAACACGCGCTCTCGTGCGCGCGGCGCGAGCGCGCGCAGCGCGACGTCGCGCGCCCAGCGCGCGCCGCGATCGAAGGCGCCGCGCCGGCGCGCGAGCAGCCCGCACTCCGCGAGCCGCTGCCCGAGATGCGCGACCTCGCGCGCCGCGCCCCCGGCGCCGTGATCGGAGAGCACGAAGCACGCCGCGCTCTCCCCGAACGCGCGCCGCAGCTCGCCGCACGCGGCGTCGAGCGCCTCGTACACCGCGGCGACCGCGCCGCGCCGCTTCGCGCTCGCGCGCGGGTCGCGGCGCGGCGAGCGCGCGTCGTGATCGCGCCAGTAGTGATGGCAGACGGTGTCGCTCTCCGAGTAGACGACGACCATCAGCTCGGGCGCGTCGCCGCGCGCGCGCAGCTGCGCGAGCGCCTCGAGCGCGAAGCGCGTCTTGCGCGCGATGCGGGCGAGCAGCAGATCGATCGCACGCTCGTGCCAGCCCTCGTCCTGCGCGCCCTCGTCGAGATCGGGCGTCATCCACGCGCCGGCGCGCGCCTCGATCGCGCGGTAGAGCGGGGGATCCGACGCGCGCGCGGCATCGCTGCCCGCGGAGACCGGCGCGTCCCAGCCGGCGACGACGAGGCCGCGCACCGGCTCCGGCGGATACGTCGCGGGCAGCCCCAACACCAGCACGCTGCCGCCCGCGTCGCAGACGCGCCGCGCGAGCGAGGCGCCTTCGCGGTCGGCGGCGTTCGCGAAGCGCAGCGCGTACGCGCCGGGCAGCTTCTGCGTGAAGTCGAACAGGCCGTGGCGCCCCGGCGAGAGGCCGGTCCAAAAGCTCGACCACGCCGGGAACGTCATCGCCGGCGTCGTGCTCGCGAGCGGCGCGTGCGCGCCCTCGGCGATCCAGTGCGCGAGGTTCGGCAGCCGGCCGGCCTCGGCGAGCGGCTGCAGCACCGAGAACGCGGCGCCGTCGAGGCCGAGCACGAGCGCAGGCCGTAACAACTTCGCCCTACGCGAGGCGGGCGATCACGGCGCGCGTGAACGAATCGGTGCCGGCGCTGCCGCCGAGGTCGCGCGTGTGGTTCGCGCGCTCGGAGAGCGCGGCGCGCACGGCATTCTCGATGCGCAGCGCCGCCTCGCTCTCGCCGAGATGCCGCAGCAGCATCGCGGCCGAGAAGATCACCGCGCTCGGGTTCGCGAAGCGCTTCCCGGCGATGTCGGGCGCGCTGCCGTGCACCGCCTCGAACAGCGCGCACGACTCGCCGACGTTCGCGCCCGGTACGACGCCGAGGCCGCCGACCAACCCGGCGGCGAGGTCGGAGAGGATGTCGCCGTAGAGGTTCCCGAGCAGCAGCACGTCGAACTGCGCCGGGTCCTTCACCAGCTGCATCGCGCAGTTGTCGACGATGATCTCGCGGAAGGCGACGTTCGGATGGCGCTTCGCGACGCGGCGCGCGCACTCGAGGAAGAGCCCGTCCGACAGCTTCATGATGTTGGCCTTGTGCACCGCCGTGACCTCGCGCCGCCCCTCGCGCTCCGCGAGCGCGAACGCGTACTCGGCGATGCGCAGCGAGGCCGCTTCGGTGACGACCTTCAGGCTCTCGACGATCCCCGGCGCGACGCGGTGCTCGAGCCCGGAGTAGAGGTCCTCGGTGTTCTCGCGCACGAGCACGAGATCGATGTTCTCGTAGCGCGACGGCACGCCGGGGATGCTTCGCACCGGCCGCACCGATGCGAACAGGTCGAGTGATTGCCGCAGCGTCACGTTCGCGCTCTTGAAGCCGCCGGCGACCGGCGTCCCGATCGGCCCCTTCAGCGCGACGCCGGCCCGCCGGATCGCGTGCAGCACGCTCTCGGGCACCGGCTGCCCGTACTTCGCGACGACCTCCGCGCCCGCCTCGACGGTCTCCCAGTCGATCGCGACGCCGGCGGCACCGACGACCGCGCAGGCCGCTTCGGTGACCTCGGGCCCGATCCCGTCGCCGGGGATCAGCACGGCCGCATGGCGCCTCGGCCCACTCGACACCATTTGGCCCCCCACTTATGATGCGCGGCCTTTCAGCCCAGCCGAGCTCCCTGTCGGGACGCCCGGGCGCGGCCGGACGCAATCACTCTCGCCGCCGCGCACTCATCAATGCTTCGTGTTGGAGATCGATCGTGGCCATCGAATTCTTGTGCCGCAAGATCGGCATGAGCCGTGTCTTCACTGAGTCGGGCGAATGCGTCCCCGTGACCGTGCTCGACGCGTCCCCGAACACCGTCGTTCTGAAGCGCACCGCGGAGCGTGACGGCTACTCGGCGCTCCAGCTCGGCTCGGGCACGCGCCGCGAGAAGACGCTCAGCAAGGCCGAGGTCGGCCACTTCAAGAAGGCCGGCGTCCCGGTGCAGCGGCTGATCAGCGAGAGCCGCGTCCCGGCGGAAGAGGCCGGCCAGCACGAGGTCGGCGGGCTCGTGAAGGTGGATCTCTTCAAGGCCGGCCAGCTCGTGGACGTGATCGGCACCTCGAAGGGCCGCGGCACGCAGGGCGTCGTGAAGCGCCACCACTTCCACATCAAGAAGTGGACGCACGGCACGCACGAAGGCAGCCGCCGGCCGGGCTCGATCGGGCAGCGCTCGTACCCGGGCAGGGTGCACAAGAACAAGCGCATGTACGGACACATGGGCGACGAGCGCGTGACGACGCGCAACCTCTTGGTCGTTCGCGTCGACGCGGACCGCAACCTGCTGCTCGTCCGCGGCGCCGTCCCCGGCCACAACAACGCCGTCGTGAAGGTGCGCGGCGCGATCCGCGCCTAGCGCAGAATGCGCTCGCGGCCCGCCGGCTGCGTTGCGGCCGACTCGACGTATGCCGCGAAACGCCTTCGT
>DASTOI010000009.1:0-2140 GCA_035762585.1 Myxococcota bacterium | reverse complement strand
CGCGCGCTACCGACATCGAGCGACTGCGCGGCTGAGCGGCGCGAGCCCCCGCCGGCCCGCGCGGCGGAGCCACGAACGAGAGCGTCCTCGTCCCAGTGCTAAATCGTTCGATCGCTCGGAGAACTCCCGAAGATGAACCGCCGCGCCGCCGCCTTCGCGTTCGTGTTTCTCGCACTCTTCACCGCCGGCTGCGACCACGCCGTGAAGCACGCCGCGCGCACGCTCCTCACCGGCGGCGAGACTCACACGCTGCTCAGCGGCGCGGTGCGCTTCGAGCTCGTCCATAACACCGGCGGCTTCCTCAGCCTCGGCGCGCAGCTCGCGCCCGCGTTCCGCAACGCGTTCTTCCTGTTCGCCGCGCCGCTCGGCGTCGCGCTGCTCGCGCTCTTCTCCTTCCGCGCGGCGGCGCGAAGCCGCGGAGGCCTCGCGGGTCTCGCGTTCGTCTGCGGCGGCGGCCTCGCGAACTGGCTCGACCGCGTGCTCAACGCCGGCGCCGTCACCGATTTCGTGAGCGTCGGCGCGGGCCCGCTGCGCACCGGCATCTTCAACCTCGCCGACGTCGCGATCATGGCCGGCGTCGCGTTGCTGCTGCTGCCGGAGCGCAAGCGCGCACCCGCGCCGGCCCGAGAGAGCGAGCGCGTCGATGAACCCTGAGCTCGCGCTCTGCGCGCATTTATCAGGTCTGCGCGCAGGCGACGCCGCGCCGCCCGTCGCGCACGCGCTGCTCTGGCAGGACGGCGCGATCGACGCGGTCGTCCGCTGCGCGCGTTGCGGTGCGCACGCGCTGCTGCGGCTGCTCGACTGGGCCCCGCCCCGGTTCGTGCAGCGCATCTACTCGCTCGCCGCGCTGCGCGCGGAGGACAGCGCGCTGCTGCTGCGCAACCTCGAGCGCGGCAGCTGTCAGGTCGCTCGCGCTGGTGCGGAGCTCGACGCGTTCGTCGCCGCAGCAGGGCCGAGCGAGCGGCTGATCGCGCTCGGCGTCGCGCAGGGCCGCGTCGTCGCGAGCGCGCCGCTGCCGGCGGGCGCGCGCGGCGAACCCGACGCGTTTCCGGCGCGTCTCCCGCGCGCGGAGGACGAACGTTGGTTCGCGGCGCTCGGTCTCGAGAAACATGGCGGCGGCGAGAGAGACGCGTCGCGGCAGCTCGCGGAGCACGAGCCGGCATGATCGATGTCGCCGCCGCAGATCTCTCGCGCGAATCGGATGCTGTCGCGCTGGTGACGCTGCTCGACGCGTACGCGCGCGATCCGATGGGCGGCGAGCGGCCGCTCCCCGCCGCGGTGCGCGAGCGGCTCGTGCCCGACCTCCAAGAGCGCATCGCGAACGGCACGGCGCTCGTGATGATCGCGCGGCGCGCGGGCGAGCCGCTCGGCGTCGCGGTCTGCTTCCTCGGCTACTCGACGTTCGCGGCGCGCCCGCTCTTGAACCTCCACGATCTCGCGGTCGTGGAGAAGGCGCGCGGCGCAGGCGTCGGGCGCGCGCTGCTCGCGGCGGTCGAGACCGCCGCCCGCGCGCGCGGCTGCGTGAAGCTCACGCTCGAGGTGCGCGAGGACAATGCGCGCGCGCGCCGGCTCTACCGGCACGTCGGCTTCGCCGACTACACGACGGGCGACACGCAGACGCGCACGCTGTTCCTCGAGCGCAAGCTGTGAGCGGCGAGATCGCGCTGCTCGTGCTCGGCGCGCTGCTCGTCGTGATCGGCGTCGCCGGATTGTTACTGCCCGGCCTGCCCGGCGCGCCGCTGCTGTTCGCCGGCTTCGTCGTCGCAGCCTGGGCCGAGGACTTCGCCTACGTCGGCTTCTGGTGGCTCGCGCTGCTCGGCGTGCTCGCGGCAGTGACGTACGCGGTCGACTTCGCCGCGACCGCGCTCGGCGCCAAGAGGTTCGGCGCGTCGCCACGGGCCGTGCTGGGCGCGGCGCTGGGCGCACTGGTCGGAATCTTCTTCGGCCCGCTCGGCTGGATCCTCGGTCCGTTCGCCGGCGCAGTGCTCGGCGAGCTCACGGTGAAGCGCGATCTCGGCGGCGCACAGCGCGCGGGCTTCGGCGCCACGCTCGGCCTCCTGCTCGGCAGCGTCGCGAAGTTTGCGCTCGCGTGTCTGATGATCGGCATCTTCGTGGCCGTGCGTTTCTTCGGAGGGCCGGC
>DASTOI010000008.1:0-3395 GCA_035762585.1 Myxococcota bacterium | reverse complement strand
CTGGTAAGGGCTTCACACGCGCGCGGCGCCGGGCCTCGTCGATCTCGGCGAATGCCTCCGGGCTCGGGACGACGCGGCGCACGAGCAGAATGCCGCGGTCGCTCGGCGCCTCGACGACGCGCGCGCCGCCGAAATCGCTGCGCGGCGTGCCGGGCCCGACCAGCACGATCTCGATCTCGCTCGCGCCCGCGGTGCGATCGTTGATCGCGAAGAAGTTGTCCGTGTTCGCGGCGAAGCCGGAGAGCGACGTGTAGGGAGGCGTGAGCGGCACCCTCACCTCGAGCGCGCGTTCCGAGACGTCGAACACGAGCGCCGAGTACGCGAGGTCGGGGCTCGGGCGCACGATGCCGCGAGATTCCGCAGTCGGGAGGGGTCCGTGCGCGAGATCGTTCGTCGCCGCGCGCTGCATCCGACTCATCGCGACGCGCATGATCGCGTACGGCAGCGCAGCGATCGCCGCGAAGTGCACGACGACGGCGCCGAGCAGCACGCCCACGAGCCAGCGCATCACCGGCAGCTCTCGCGCGTGAGATCCGGCAGCTGCGCGCTCGCCGGATCCCGCGCGACCTCGGCGTGCGGGTTGTAGAGCCGCAGCGTGAGCGAGAGCTCGCCGCTCGCGCCCGCGTCGCCGGACGGGATCCAGTTTCGGTCGCTCGGCTGCGAGGAAACGCGCGCCGTCCAGCGTCCGTCCGCTTCGCGCATCAGCGTGGTCTGCCCGATCGAGTAGCGGCCCGCCGCGTTCGGGATCAGGAAGTGGTCCGCGCCGTACGCGGTGATGCTCCACCAGCGCGCGGGCAGCTCGCCGCCGGCGAGCACGTAATCGCAGCTCGCGCGCAGCGGCTCGCCTTCGGAATCCGTGGCTGCGGTGAAGTAGATCGTCTCGCTCGGCGCGAGCGCGAGCAGCCCCGCGACCGCAACGCGCGCTCGCGTGTAGAGATCCGCGTCCGCGCTCCCGATCGTGAGATTCGTGCGCCACGGTCCGACGCGGACGTCACCCGCCGCGAGCCCGCCGCGCACCGCGAGCAGCGCGGAGCCGAATCCGAGCGCGAGCGAGAGCACGATTCCGAGCGCGACGCGCATGCAGCGCCAGCTTGGCACAGCGCGTGAGCCATTGGGGCTTGACCCCATTTGCTCAGCGGGGCGACGTCAGCGCTTCCCGATCGCCTCGCGCCCGACGTACGGCTGCAGCGCCTTCGGGATCGCGATCGTGCCATCGGCACGCTGGTGGTTCTCGATCAGCGCGAGGATCAGGCGCGCGTTCGAGACGGCGGTGCCGTTCAGCATGTGTGCGAATTCGTTCTTCTTGCTGGCCTTGCGGCGGAAGCGCACGCGCAGCCGGCGCGCCTGATAATCGGTGCAGTTCGACGTGCTCGAGATCTCGCCCCAGTCGCCGCGCTCGCCGCGGCCCGGCATCCAGGCCTCGACGTCGAACTTGCGGTAGGCCGGCGCGCCGAGATCGCCGGCCGCGATGTCGACCACGCGATACGGCAGCTCGAGCCCCTGATAGATGCGCTCCTCGAGCGCGAGCAGGCGCTCGTGCATCGCGTCCGAGTCCTCGGGGCGGGTGATCGCGAACATCTCCACCTTTGTGAACTGATGCACGCGGTAGAGCCCCTTGCTCTCGCGACCCGCGGCGCCCGCCTCGGTGCGGAAGCAGTGCGAGATGCCGGCCATCAGCACCGGCAGCTGCTCCTCCTCGAGGATCGTGTCCGCGTAGAGCCCGCCGAGCGTGATCTCGGCGGTGCCGACCAGGCACAGATCGCTGTTCGCGACCGAGTAGATCTGCGTCTCCTCGCCGCGCGGGCTGAAGCCGATGCCCTCCAGGATCTCGGCGCGCGCGAGGTCGGGCGTGACGTAGGGCGTGAAGCCTTCGGCCAGTAACAAGTCGAGCGCATAGCGCTGCAGCGCGAGCTCGAGCAGCACGGCCTCGTTCTTCAGGTAGTAGAACTTCTGCCCCGCGACGCGCGCACCGCCGTCGAAGTCGACGAGGTCGAGCGCGGCGGCGAGCGCGAGATGGTCCTTCGGCGCAAACGCGAAGCGCGCCGGCTCGCCGACGCGGCGCAGCTCCTTCGCGTCGGCCTCGCCGCCGTCCGGTACCGCGGAGTGCAGGAAGTTCGGCAGCTCGCGCAGCTTCGCGTCGAGCTTCACGCGCAGCGCCTCGGTCTCGGCCTCCACGCGCGCGACCGCTTCCTTCAGCGCGCGCCCCTCGGCGCCGTGCTCGGCGCGCTCCTCGGGCGAGAGCTTGCGCTTGCCGCGCTCCTGGTGCTCGTTGCGGCGGCGATTCGTCTCGTTCAGCTCGTGCTGCTTCGCCGCGACCTGCGCGTGCAGCGCGATCGCGCCGTCGAGATCGGCGCGCACGCCGCGCCGGCGAATGCTCGCGGCGATCTCGTCGCGGCGAGCTTCGAGGCTGCGGGCATCGAGCATGGGCGGAGTCTCCGAGGCGCAGGCTGCGCACGAGTCGCGCGCGCACGCCTCTTAGCGACCGGGCGCACCGCCAGCTAGGAGGCCGACCGAGAATCCGCGAACAGCGCACGGCGAGAGTCCAACGTACCCGGAGGCCACTGTTCGACTGCGCTCGCCTCACGGGCTCGCTGCGCGCGGCGCTCTGCGCCGCTCGCTAGCGCGAGCAAACCACGCGAGCCCCGAGGACGTTCCTCCTTTTCACGACAAGGAGGAACGTCCCCGGGCTTCTCCTTTTCCGCCGCGTGCGGCTAGGAGTCGCTGGTGCGAGTCCCCGCCTTCACCGTGAGCACGCTGCACGGCGCGTGGCGCAGCGTGCGCTCGGCGACGCTGCCGAGCAGCGCGTGCTTCACGCCGCGCAGGTCGCGCGAGCCGGTGACGATCAGGTCCGCCTTCACGCGCTTCGCGATCGTGTCGAGCGCGTCGTGCGGCGACGCGCTCATCACGCTCACGTGCGTGTCGGCGCCCGCGAGCTGCTCGGCGATGGCGGCGAGCTTCTTCCCCGCCGCGGCGTAGCTCTCGTCGATCAACGTGCTCGGCACCGTCACCTCGTAGGGCGCGAAGAGCGGCGTCACGAGCGGGATCGCATTCACGAGATGGAGCTGCGCGCCGAACGCGCGCGCCCACTCCGCCGCGAGCCCGACCGCGCGCTCGGACTGCGGCGAGAAATCGGTGCCGACCACGATCGTGCGCGGCGCCTCGGCGCGTCCCTCGCCGCGCACGGTGAGCACCGAGACCGGCGATTCCTTCACCGTGTGCTCGGCGACGCTGCCGAGCAGGAAGCGCTTCACGCCGGTGTGCCCGTGCGAGCCGACCACGACGAGATCGGCGCCGAGCTCGCGCGCGCGCGCCGCGATCGCGGGCGCGGCCGGCACGTCGCCGAGCACGGCGCTCGTCGCGAGGCCGCGCGCTTCGACTCGTTGGCGCGCGGCGTC
>DASTOI010000007.1:0-2160 GCA_035762585.1 Myxococcota bacterium | reverse complement strand
TCCTAGGAGATCGCGAGCCCCAGCCCGGTGCCGCCATAGCGGCGCGAGACCGAGCTGTCGGCCTGCGAGAACTTGCGGAACAGGCGGTCGCGCACCTCTCCCGCCAGGCCCGGCCCGGTATCGATCACTCGCGTCTCCAGCGCGATTCCGGACGAATTGCGCTCGATCGCGCGCACGCGCACGGTGACCGAGCCGTGCTCGGTGAACTTGACCGCGTTGCCGACCAGGTTGAGGAGGATCTGGCGCAGCCGCGTCGGATCGCCGCGCACCGGCCCCTGCACGTCGTCGCCGAGGTCGAGCGTCAGCGCGATGCCCTTCTCGCGCGCCTTGGCATGCAGCAGCCCGACCGCCGCGGCGATCATCTTGTCGAGCGTGAACTCGATGGTCTCCAGCTGGAAGCGTCCCGCCTCGAGCTTGGACAGGTCGAGGATGTCGTTGATGAGCTCGAGCAGCGCATCGGAGCAGTCGCGCACGATCTCCGCCCATTCGCGCTGCTCGCTCTCGAGGCGCGATTCGAGCAGCAGCCCGATATTGCCGATGATGCCGTTCATCGGCGTGCGGATCTCGTGGCTCATGTTGGCGACGAAGTCGGACTTCGCCTTGTTCGCGGCCTCCGCCGCGTCGCGCGCGGCGGCGACCTGCTCGATCGCGGTAGCGAGCTCCGAGCCCTGGCGCTCGAGCCGCTCCTGGGCGTCCTGCAGCTCCGCGACGCGGATCTGCAGCCGCTCCTCGGATTCGCGCAGCGCCGCCTCGCTCGCCTCCTGCGCCGTCACGTCGGTGTAGGTCGTGACGCGGTTGCCGTCGGGCGTGATGACCCCCATGCAGTCGAGCACGATGCCGTTGGGGCGCAGGCGCATGTAGCGATAGGGCTCAGGGTTCGCGAGCATTGCGACGCGTTCGGCCACCTGCTGCTGGACCTCGCCGGGCCCGTATTCCCCCCGCTCCGCGAAGTAGCGGATCAGGTCGGCGAAGGGCTGGCCGACACTGACCTTCTCGGCTGGCAGGTCGACCAGATCGAGGGCGCGCTGGTTCCACGCGACGAGGCGCAGATCGCGGTCGAGGACGGTGATGCCCTGCGCGATCGAGGCGAACGTGGTCTCGAGCAGGGTCGTCTTCTCCGCCAGCTGCCGGCGCTGACGCTCGATCTTCTCCTGGCGCTCCTTGATCTTGCTGATGTCGCGGTAGATCGACACGTAGCGGCCGCCGGGCATCGGGTACCCGCGGTGCTCGACCCAGCGGCCGTCCGGCAGCATGCGCTCCGAGAGGAACGGCTCGCCCGGCGCGGCGAGCTTCAGCCGCTCGTCGGTCACTGAGTCGACATCCCCCGGCCCGAAATCGCCGCGCGCCACCATCGCCCGGGTGATGGCGCGGTGCGGATTGCGGGCGGCGAGGATCGCGTTGCGCTCGAGGCCCAGCACCTCGAACAGGCGGTCGTTCCACGCGACCAGCCGCGCGTCGGGCCCGGTGACGCGGACGCCGTCGGGCAGCGCGGCGAGCGTCGCTTCGAGCAGGCCGGTCTGCTCCGCGAGCAGCGTGCGCTGGCGCTCGATTTCCGCCTCGCGGCGCTTGGCCTCCGTGACATCGCGGCGAATGCTGACGATGCCGCCGTCCTTGGTGCGGCGCTCGCGCAGCTCGATCCAGCGGCCGTCGGCGAGCCGATAGAGGACCGGCTCTCCGCTCGACCGAGCGCGCTGCGCGCGGCGCTCGGCGATGAAGTCGTCGGGGCGGGCCGCCATCTGGGGCAGCAGGCCGCCCGCGAGCTGGCCGCGCAGCACCTCGTCGAGCGACATGCCCAGCCGAATGCCGTAGGTTCGCTTCGCCTCCGGCGTCTCCATCGCAGCGTTCAGCATGGTGACCCGGTCGTCGGCCCCCCACAGCACGACGCCGTCCTCCATCGAATCGATCGCGTCGCGCAGCCGCGCCTCCGCGGCGGCGAGCTGCCGTTCGACCGCCTTGCGGGCGCTCACGTCGCGCGCCAAGCTGACGACGCCGCCCTCCTCCGTGCGGTACTCGCGCAGCTCGATCCACAGGCCGTTGCTGAAGCGGCGGTCGATTGCGGCACCGCTCGCGCTGCGGTGCAGGCGCACGCGCTCGGCGACGTACTCGTCCTCGCGGCCGACCGCCTCGGGGATCAAGCCACGCGCGACACGGCGGCGGAGC
>DASTOI010000006.1:0-2529 GCA_035762585.1 Myxococcota bacterium | reverse complement strand
GACCGCGCCGGCGGCGGCGCCGCGTAGCCGCTTCCTCGTCACGTCTTCGCGCGCGCGAGCAGCACGACGCCGAGCACGCCGAGCGCGCCGAGCGTCAGCCACGGAAACGCGAACGCGAGCTCCGGCGACTGCGCCGCGAAGCTCGAGCCCATGTCGCGCGCGAGCAGATACGCGACGAACAGCGCGGCGGCCTGCAGCGCGGCTCGCGCGAGGCTGCGGCGCTCTTCGCTGCGGAGTGCGAGCGGGATCGCGAGCGCCGCGAACGCGATCACCGCGAACGGGCCGCTCAGCCGGTTGTGCAGAACGATCCGCGCGTCGCTCGCATCGGCGCCGGTCGCCTGATGAGCCGCGATGTAGTTCCGCAGCGCGTCGCGCGGGAGCCCCGCGAGCTCGTCGCGGCGAAGGCGCGGGCTGCGGTCGCTCGGGAGCTCGAGCAGCGCGCGCTGCTCGCGCCGCTCGCGCGGCGCATCGGCGATCCGTTCGGGATCGAACTCGCGCACGAGCGCTTCGTCGAATGCCCAGCGCTGCGGTGCGAGCCGCTCGGCGCGGGCAGCCTGGATCGTGCGCACGAGCCGCCCGAGCTCGTCGCGCTCGTAGACGTGGACCGTGCTCAGCGCGCCGCTGCGCGGGTCCACGCCGCGCGCCGAGTAGACGACGCGGCCCGCGTGGTACCAGACGTCGCCCGCGCGCACGCGCACGTCGCCGCCGCTCGGGTTGCGCGCCGCGGCGAGCCGCGCCGCAGCCTTCACGCCCACCGCCTCCACCGCGGCGAAGTGCAGCGCGGCCAACGAGCCCGCGAGCGCGAGCAACGGTGCGAACGCGACGAGCGGCGAGATCGCGCTGGCCTTCAGCGCGAGCGTCTCGTGATGGAGCGTCGCGCTGCCCGCGCACCAGAACGCGCCGACAAACGCCGCCGCCGGGATCAAGAACTCCGCGTACGCTGCGAGCGCGCGCTCGGCGAGGCGGCGCAGCCCCTGTACGGGCGAGCTCGCATCGTCGAGCAAGCTCGAGAGGTGCAGCATGGCGTCGACGGCGATCAGCAGGAGCGCGAGAATCGCGAGCGCCGCCGCGAAAGCGCGTAGGAAGCGCGCGGCATAATGACGCCAGACGGTGAGCACGGTTTCGGAGGCTAGCCCGTTGCGAGTGGTGAGAGGCAGCGCGGAGCTGGCGGCGCCATTCACGCGCTGTGTGCTCACGGCGGGGAACTTCGACGGCGTGCACGTCGGTCACCAGCGCATCATGCAGACCGTGACTTCGCGCGCGCGAGCGTTGGGCGGCACCTCGGTCGTCTACACGTTCGATCCCCATCCACGGCGAGTGCTCACGCCGGAGCGCGCTCCGCGTTTGCTGACCACGCTCGAGCAGAAGCTCGAGCTGCTCGCCGAGCTCGGCGTGGATGCGGTCGTCGTCGAGCCGTTCGACCTCGAGTTCGCGCAGCAGAGCGCCGAACGCTTCGTGCGCGACGTGCTCCATGCGCGCATGCGGCCGATCGAGGTGTACGTCGGGTACGACTTCCATTATGGCCGCGACCGCGAGGGCTCGATGCGCACGCTCACAGAGCTTGGCCCCCATCTCGGCTTCGCGGTGACGATCATCCCCGAGGTGAAGCTCGGCGATCGCGACGTCAACTCGACGCGCGTGCGAGAGCTGCTCGAAGCCGGCGACGTCGCTGGCGCCGCGGAGCTGCTGGGCCGCAGCTACCGCGTACGCGGCGCGGTCGCGAAGGGCGACCAGCGCGGCCGCACGATCGGATTCCCGACGCTGAATCTCGCCGCCGAGAACGAGATTCTCCCTTGCGTGGGCGTGTACGCGTGCCGCGTGCGCTTTCTCGACAGCGGCGATCCCGGGCCGGGCCGTTGGTTCGAGGCGGTCGCGAACGTCGGCCGCCGGCCGACGGTGAAGCCGAACGATCCGGTCGCCGTGGAGGCCCACCTGTTCGACTTCACCGCCGACGCGTATGGCCGCCGCATCGAGGTCGCGTTCGCCGCGCGACTGCGCGGCGAGCAGCGCTTCCCGAGCCTCGACGCGCTGCGCGCGCAGATCGCGCGCGATTCGGACGAGGCGCGCGCCAGGCTCGCCGCCCAATGAGGCGCCAAGCAGCTCGGGCGCTGCGCGCAGATCGATTGGACGAAGCGCGCGCGAGGCTCGCCGCCGGATGAAGCAGCCCGCGGGCGGGTCCTGGCTGGATCCGCGCGTTGCGGCCGGCGCGGCGATCGCCGCGCTCGCGCTCTGGTGGGCGTTTCGCGACGTGCCGTTTCGTGAGCTCTGGCGTGCGCTCGCCGGCGCGGACCTCTGGCTCGCGGTGCTGCCCTCGGTGGCTTGTCATTGGGCGAGCCTCTGGGTCCGCGCGCTGCGCTGGCAGCAGCTGGCCGCGGCGGTCGGCGAGCTGCCGCTCGCGCCCGCCTACCGCGCGACCGCGGTCCGCTTCATGGCCAACAACCTGTTCCCGCTGCGGCTCGGCGAGCTCGCGGGCGCGTGGGTGGTCTCGCGCGAAGTCGGCGGCTCCGCCGCCGCCTGGTTCGGCACGAT
>DASTOI010000005.1:0-5701 GCA_035762585.1 Myxococcota bacterium | reverse complement strand
GCCGTCGCGGATGCTGCTCGAGAAGCCGGTCGTCGCGTCGATCGCGGGCCACGCCGTCGCGGGGGGGCTCGAGCTCGCGCTGTGGTGCGATCTGCGCGTCGCGGAGGAGGGCGCGACCTTCGGCGTGTTCTGCCGCCGCTGGGGCGTGCCGCTCGTGGACGGCGGCACGATCCGGCTGCCGCGCATCGTCGGCCAGGGCCGCGCCCTCGACATGATCCTCACCGGGCGGCCCGTCGGCGCGGAGGAGGCGCTGCGCATCGGGCTCGCCGACCGCGTCGTCGCGAACGGCAGCGCGCGCGCTGCGGCCGAGCAGCTCGCGGCCGAGATCGCCGCGTTTCCGCAGCGCTGTCTGCGGGCGGACCGCCGCAGCGCGCTCGAGCAGTGGAGCCTGCCGGAAGCGGCCGCGCTCGCGAACGAGTTCCGCCTCGGCAGCGAAGTGATCGAGAGCGGCGAGACGCAGCGCGGCGCGGCGCGCTTCGCCGCCGGCGCCGGGCGGCACGGGAGCTTCGCGTCGTGACCGCGCGCCGCAGCGCGTGGCTGATCGCGCTCGATTGGTGCTCGCTCGCCGCGGCGCTCGCGCTCGCCGCGCTCGCGCTCGCGCGGATCGACACGCTGCCGCCGCTCGCGTGGGCGCCGCTACTCGCGCTCGCCGCCGCGCTCGGCTGGGCGAGCGCGGATCTCGCGAGCGGCATCGTGCACTTCCTGTGCGACCGCTTCGGCAGCGAGCGGACGCCGCTGCTCGGCCCCGCTGTGATCCGCCCGTTCCGCGAGCACCACGTCGCGCCGACGGCGATCACCGGGCACGGCTTCGCCGAGCTCTCCGGCAACAGCGCGCTCGCGCTCACGCCGGTGCTCGCCGTCGGCAGCGAGCTCGCGCCGCTGTTCGGCGAAGCGCTGCTGCCGAGCGCGCTGTTCTCGTGGCTGATGTCCGCGAGCGTCGGCCTGTTCACGACGAATCAGATCCACCGCTGGGCGCACATGGCGCGCGCGCCGCGACTCGCGCGCGCGCTCCAGCGCGTCGGCCTCGCGATCACGCCGGAGGCGCACGCGCGCCATCACAGCGAGGCGCACGACCGCGCGTTCTGCATCACGAACGGGTGGTGGAACCGGCCGCTCGATCGCGCGCAGGCGTGGTCGCGCGTCGAGCGCTGGCTGCGCGGCGCGGCTGCGACGCCGCGGGGGCCGGCGCCCCCTGCGGAGCGGGTGCCGTCCGCGGAGCGCGCATGAGCCCAGCTTCGTGGCAGCAGCTCTACGAGGCGGGCGGACAGTTTCCGTGGGCGGTGATGATCGTGCCGTTCGCGTTCTTGCTCTACCGCGCGATCGCGGGCGAGAGGCCGGAGCGGGCGCTCGATCCCGAGCTCGCGCCGTTCGTCTCGCGCTGGACGACGGCGTTCACGCTCGCGGCGCTCGCCGACCCGCTCGCGACCGGGCCGCTCGCGGACGCGCTCGAATCGCCTCGAGCCGCGCGCGCGCTCGCGATCGCGTTCGTGCTATTAGGGGACTTCCGCGTCTACCTGCTCGTGATGCGGCTGCGCACGCCCGCGCAGACCGCCGCGCGCGTGGCGCTGGAGGCGGCGGCGCTGTCGGCGATCGCACCGGTGTTCGCGGGCCTCGCGTCGCTGCGCGCCGGGCCGGCGCAGGCGACCTGGCTGGCGCATGAGCTCGCGTCGCTCGCGCTCGCATTCGCGCTCGCGCGGTTCGCCGCGCCGAACGAGCTCACGCACCCGCGGCGCGCCGCGTTCGCGCGCGCCGTGCTCGGCGCGATGGCTGCCTATTACGGGCTCTGGGCGGCGGCTGACGTGCTGATCTTGTGCGGCGTCGACGCGGGCTGGCTCGTACGCTTCGTGCCGAACCAGCTCTATTACGGGCTGTTCGTCCCGTTCGTCTGGCGCGCGTTCTTCGCCGCGCCCGCTCGGGGCTGACCCGTGACGACAAGCCGGCTCGAAGCCTTCAGCGACGGCGTGATCGCAATCATCATCACGATCATGGTGCTCGAGCTGAAGGCGCCGCACGTAGCGGAGTGGAGAGCGCTCACGGGGCTCGTGCCGCAGCTGCTCAGCTATGTGCTCAGCTTCGTGTACGTGGGCATCTACTGGAACAACCACCACCACATGCTGCACACGCTCGACACGACGAGCGGCGGCGTGCTGTGGGCGAACCTGCACCTCTTGTTCTGGCTCTCGCTGATCCCGTTCGTGACGGCATGGATGGGCGAGAACGACTTCGCGCCGGTTCCGCTCGCGCTCTACGGCGTCGTGTTGCTATGCGCGGCGCTCGCGTACCTGCTGCTGCAGCGCCGCATCATCCGTCATCAAGGCGCGGGCTCGAAGCTCGCCGCCGCGCTCGGGCGCGACGTGAAGGGCATCGCATCACCGCTGCTCTACGCGCTCGCGATCGCAGCGGCGTTCTTCGCGCCATGGCTCGCCGGCGCGATCTACGTCGGCGTCGCGCTGCTCTGGCTCGTGCCGGACCGGCGCATCGAGCGGGCGCTCGGCGTACGCCCGTGATTCGCGATCGAGTGTCTCGCGCTCAGTTCGCCCAATAGACGTACTCCTCGCCCTCGCGCAACGGCTCGGCGAGCGTGTGGTCGATCGCGATCGGACCCTCGATCAGCGCGGGCCACGCGGGCAGGATCATCTGCGCCTCGTGCTCGGCGAGGATTGCGGCGAGCTCGCGCAGCTTGTCAGGGCGCGCGGCGGACAAGTCGTTGCGCTCGGTCGGGTCGGCGCTCAGGTCGAACAGCCACGTTCGCTTCGGGCGCTCGGAGACCTGCAGCTTCCAGTCATCGGCGAGGATCACGCGGTAGTGACCGCTCCTCCAGAAGATCGCGCCGTGCGGGCGGCCCTGTGCCTCGCCGCGTGCGAGCCTCACGAGGTCGACGCCGTCGACCGCGCGGTCGGTGGGCAGCGGTGCACTCGCAGCGCCCGCGGCCGTCGCAAAGATGTCGACGTGCGTAGCGGGCGTGTGGAAGCGCTCGCCCGCGGGCAGCCGCGCGGGCCACTTCGCGAACAACGGCGTGCGCACGCCGCCCTCGAAGAACGTCATCTTCCAGCCGCGGTAGGGCTCATTGAGGTCGGGCAGGCCGACGTACTCGGGCGCGCCGTTGTCGCTCGTGAAGATCACGAGCGTGTTCTCTTCGAGGCCGTTCGCGCGCAGCGCCTGGAGCACGTCGCCGACCCCGCGATCGAGCGCGCGAATCATCGCGGCGTAGGTGCGCAGCGTGTGGCTCTCGATCTGCGGCAGCGCGTCGTAGTCGCTGCGCAGCGCCTGCAGCGGCGTGTGCGGCGCGTTGAACGCGAGATACAGGAAGAACGGGCGATTGCGGTTCGCAGCGATCGCGCGCGCCGCCTCGCGCGCGAGGTAGTCGGTCAGGTACGCGTCGGGCGCGAAGCGCGGGCCGCCGTCCTTGCGCACGGCGAACGCGAGGTTCGCCCACAAGAACTGGTCGATCGGGTCGAAGCTCTGCCTCGAGGAGACGGAGCCCGGGTCGTCGTGCTCGAGGTAGAGCGACGCGCCCGACAGGAAGCCGAGGTACTCGTCGAAGCCCTGCGCCTCGGGGCGAAAGTGCGCCGCCTCGCCGAGGTGCCACTTGCCGAGGCCGAGCGTGTGATAGCCGTGCCCCCGTAACAGCTCGGCCAGCGTGATCTCGCTCGGCGGCAGCCCTTGTTCGGCGACCGGCGGCACCGCGGCTTCACGCTCCTCGAAGTAGAGCGGCGGGATCGCCTCGTTACGCCGCATCCACGCGATCAAGCGCGCGAACGGCTTCGGCACCGGCGTGAACTCGAAGCCGAAGCGCGTCGGGTAGCGGCCGGTCAGGATCGCCGCGCGTGAGGGCGCGCAGGTCGCGTTGCCGCTGTAGCCGCGCGTGTACTCGACGCCGGCGCGCGCGATGCCGTCGATGTTCGGCGTCGGCACTGCGCCGCCCGCGACGCCGCCGCCGCCGAACGTCAGGTCGTTGTAGCCGAGGTCGTCGGCGACGATCACGACGATGTTCGGCGCCCGCGGCCCCGGCGCTGGCTCGCTCGGTCCTGGCGCCCAGGTCACGGGCACGTTGTCGCCGACCGGATCGAGGATGCGGCCGACGATTCCCGGCACGCGCATCAGGATTCGCTCGCGCTGCGTCCAGCCGAGCGCGAGCAGCCCGGCCAGCAGCGCGACGGTGATGGCGAGCGGCTTTCGCATCGTGGGCTCCGAGCGGCTGGCGCGTGGCCGCGACGCGCCGGATTTTGTGGCATTGTGTGTGCCACTACAAGGAGATTCCATGATCGCCCTCTATCCGACGCGCGAGCAGATCGACACGCTCCTGCGGAGCGCGGCGAACGAGCCCGTCGTGATGCTGAACCTGCTGCGCTTCAAGGAGCGCGCGACGGCGCCGGACGAAGGCGCGAGCGGGATCGAGGCCTATCAGCGCTACGGCACGGCGATGCGCAAGCTCGTCGAGGAGCGCGGCGGCCGCTTCCTCTGGATGGGCCGCATCGACGGACAGGTGATCGGCGAAGGCGCCGAGGGATTCCACGTCGCCGCACTGATGGAGTACCCGTCGCGCAAGGCGTTCGTCGAGATCGCGACGAGCCCCGAGGTCGCCGCGATCGGCGTTCATCGCGCGGCCGGGCTCGAGGGCCAGTGGCTGCTCGCCACGACGACGCGTTCCGAGTGACGCGATCGCGAGAGGAGCTTTCGATGGAGTGCGTGCGAACGCCCGACGAGCGTTTCGAGAATTTGCCGGGAAGTTGGTCCTACGCGCCTCGCTACGCGAGCGTGCCGGACGGCGAGGGCGGCTCGCTGCGCATGCACTACGCGGACGAGGGCGCGCGCGCCGCTGCGCCGATCCTGTGCCTGCACGGCCAGCCGACGTGGTCGTACCTCTATCGCAAGATGATCCCGCTCTTCGTCGAAGCCGGGCAGCGCGTGGTCGCGCCGGATCTCGTCGGCTTCGGCCGCTCCGACAAGCCGGCGCGCGTCACCGATTACACGTACGCGCGGCACGTCGCGTGGCTGCGCGCGTTCGTCGAAGCGCTCGACCTGCGCGACATCACGCTGATCTGTCAGGACTGGGGCGGGCTCATCGGCCTGCGTGTCGTCGCGGAGGCGCCCGAGCGCTTCGCGCGAGTGATCACGTCGAACACCGGCCTGCCGGATGCGCGCGGTATTCCAGAAGCGGCGGCCGCGCCAATGCGCGCTCTCTACGCGCAGCTGCCGGTGCCGCAGTCGATGCTCGAGGTCGCGCAGGGGTTTGCGTCTTCAACTCCGGGCGGCGCGCCGCCGTTCATGCATTGGCAGAAGCACTGCGCCGAATCGCCGGCGTTCACGGCGGGCAACGTGCTGCGCGCGATGTGCCCGAAGCTCTCGCCCGCCGAGGCGGCGGCCTACGACGCGCCGTTTCCGGACGAGCGCACGCTGGCCGGCGCGCGCCGTTTTCCGACGCTCGTGCCGATCCTGCCCGACGATCCGGCGATCCCTGATAACCGGCGCGCTTGGGAGACGCTCGGGCGCTTCACGAAGCCGTTGCTCACCGCGTTCACGGACAGCGATCCCGTAACAAAGGGGCTGGACGCGCGCTTCCGCGAGGAGGTCCCCGGCGCGAAGGGTCAGCCGCACACGACGATCGTTGGCGCCGGACATTTCGTGCAGGAAGAAGCCGGCGAGGAGCTCGCGCGCATCGCGCTCGATTTCCTCGCGCGCACGAAGAACTGAGCGCGCG
>DASTOI010000004.1:0-8788 GCA_035762585.1 Myxococcota bacterium | reverse complement strand
CTCGACGTTGTTGCCGTCGGGGTCGATCAGGAACGCAGCGTAATAGGTCGGGCTGTACTCGACGCGCAGCCCGGGCGCGCCGTTGTCGCGCCCTCCGGCGCCGAGCCCCTTCGCGTGGAAGTGGTCGACCGCGGCGCGGCTGGGCGCGCGGAACGCGACGTGCGCGCCGCGGCTCGCCGCGCTTTCGCCGCGGGTCAGCGAGAGCGCGGGCGCTCCGGCCGGGCCGAAGCCCGCGCCGACGGCGTCGCGCGAGCAGAGCCCGGAGCCGAGCGGCTCGAGCGACGCAGTGTAGAAGCGCACGCTGGCGTCGAGATCGCGAACCGAGAGACCGAGATGATCGAACATGGGAACCTCCTTGTTAGGGAGGAGCCTAGAGAGCGCGCGCGAGTCGATCTTGGAGAATCTTGCGGTCGCCGAACGCGGCTCTGCGGAACGCGCCGGGCGAGGCGCCGGCCGCGCGGCGGAACGTGCGCACGAAGTTCGAGAGATCGCCGAAGCCGGCCTCGAGCGCGACGACTGTCACGCTCCGCTCTTCGTCCGCGAGCAGCCGCGCGGCGCGGCGCAGGCGCGCGCGCACGAGATACTGATGCGGCGTCACCCCCAGCACGCGCGCGAACACGCGCAGGAAGTGGAACTCGCTGAGGCCGGCGCGCGCGGCGGCCGCCGCGAGATCGAGTGGCTCGTGGGCGCGCGCATCGAGCCACTGCGCCACCTCGACGGCGCGCGCGCGGTCGCGCTCAGTTGCATCGCTCGCCGTGCGCGACCGCTGCTCGGCGAGCGCGACGAAGCGATGGGCGAGCACGAGCGCGACTTCGTCGAGGCCGAGATGGCTCGCGCCGCTTGCGGCTGCGAGCGCGAGCTCGCCAATCACCATCAGCTCGGGCAACGGCGGCGCCGCGCCGCGGCGCCAAATCGGGCTCGCGGCGTCGAGCGTGTCGGCGAGCGCCGGAGCGAAGTGGAACGACAGGCAGTGGTCGCCGCCCTCCACGTGATCGTGCGTGCAGACGTACTCGTCGCCAGCACGCCCGATCAGCACCGCGCCGCTGACGAGCTCGTGCGTTTCGCCGAGCGTCCGGCAGCCGAAGCTGCCGCGCGCGACGTACGAGAGGCTGAAGTCGGCGTGCAGCTCGGCATACGGCGCCGCGCCGCGCGCGGCGGCGCAGCGGTAGTCGTCGACGGCGAGCGCGTGGCTTCGGAAGATCGTTCGAGCAGACACCTGGCGTTCGCTCCAGCGCGAATCGGAGAGGGTCGCGGAGTCGCGTTCGTTCGCTTGGCGATTCTTGCGCTCGCAACGCTCGGACCCGGTCATCTCCGGACACGTTCGTCGCGAGTGACACCAAACGTGGTCAGACCCCCAAGCGGTGTCCGTGCGACCCGCTCCCTATCTCTAGAGGTCCCCGGCGGCCCCGCGGGGCTGGTATTTACAAGACGCGCCGTCTCGTATATCACGGACCCCTCGGAACGAAACGCGTTTCCGGCTCCCGAGGAGACCGCGATGGACTTCGATTTCACGCCCGAAGAGCAGAAGTTCGCGGACGAGGTCGAGCGTTGGCTGGTCGAGAACCACGACCCGGTCGTGATGGACCCGACGCGCGAGAACTTCACGCAGCTCGCCGACACGCCCGAGCGCCGCGCGTTCATGAAGAAGCTCGCAGCGAAGGGCTGGCTCGGGATGTCGTGGCCGAAGGAGTACGGCGGGCAGGAGATCCCGGGCGTCTACGAGTACATCCTGAACGAGGCGCTCGCGCGGCACGCGGCGCCGCAGATCGGCAAGGGCGTCGGCATCATCGGCAAGACGCTGATCCGCCACGGCAGCGAGAAGCTGAAGCGCGAGTTCCTGCCGAGGATCCTCGCCGCCGAGATCGAGTTCGCGGTCGGCTACAGCGAGCCGAACGCCGGCAGCGACGCCGCGAACATGCAGCTGAAGGCCGAGAAGGTGGAAGGCGGCTGGCGGCTCAACGGCCAGAAGATGTGGACGACGTCGGCGCACTTCGCCGACTGGTACTGGGTCGGCGCGCGCACCGACCCTGATAAGCCGAAGCACGACGGCATCAGCCTGTTCCTGATCCCGATGAAGCACCCCGGGCTCGAGGTGCAGAGCCTGCCGACGGTCGGCAAGGACACGACCAATCAGGTGTTCTTCGAGGACGTGTTCGTCCCGGATGACTATTTGGTCGGCAAGCGCGGCCAGGGCTTCCAGATGATCAGCGAGGCGCTCGACCTCGAGCGCTTCACGATGTTCACGCTCTCGCCGATCGCCGAGCGCACCAAGGTGCTCGTCGACTGGGCGCGCACTGCGAAGCGCGACGACAAGCCGGTGCGCGAGGATCGCGACGTGCGGCGCGTGATCGCGAACATCGTCACCGACACCGCAGTCGCGAAGGCGCTCAGCACGCGCTTCGTGTGCGCTGCGAAGTCGGGCAGCGGAAAGCCGCCGACGATCGAGTCGTCGCAGTACAAGCTGTTCACGACGACGCTCTCGCAGCGCGTCTGCGACGAGGCGCTCGACCTGATGAGCGCCGCCGGCACGATCCGCGAGGGCCAGGACGAGGCGCCGCTGCGCGGCCGCTTCGAGGGCGCCTATCGCGCGACGATGAACGAGACGGTCGGCGGCGGCGGCAGCGAGATCCAGAAGAACATCATCGCGCGGCGCCAGCTCGGCTTGCCCAAGAACTTCTAGCTCGAGCGCCGCGCATGCGGCGCGCGCAGCGAAGCGGAGCCGAACCGAAAACGATTAGGGGAGCCAGTGGACCTTCAGCTGAGCGACGAACAGCAGCTGATCCGAGACATGACGCGCGGGCTCTTGAAGGAGCACTGCCCGCGCGCGGTCGTGCGCAAGATGGAGAACGACCCGAAGGGCTTCCCTGCCGGCCTCTGGAAGCAGATGGCGGAGGCAGGGCTCACGGGCCTCTTGATTCCCGAGAGCTACGGCGGCGGCGCGCAGACGATGCTGGAAGGGGCGCTCGTCTACGAGGAGCTCGGCCGCGCGATCGCGCCGACGCCGCACTTCGTGAGCTCGGTGCTCAGCGCCGGGATCCTGCTCGCCGCCGGCAGCGAGGCGCAGAAGCGCGAATGGCTGCCGCGCATCGCGAGCGGCGACGCAGTGATTACGGTGGCGTGGCTCGAGCCCGAGCGCGGCTACGGCGAAGCGGGCGTCAAGCTCGCCGCGGAGGCAAAGGGCGCGGAGCTCGTGCTGAACGGCACGAAGCGGCACGTGCAGTATGCGAGCGCCGCCGATCGGCTGATCGTGCTCGCGCGCACCGGCGCCGGCATCGAGCTCTTGCTCGTCGATCCCGCGACGCCCGGCGTGAAGCTGACGCACTACCTCTCCGCCTCGGGCGAGCCGCACTACCGCGTCGATTTCTCGGGCGCGCGCGTGCCACAGAGCGCGCGCATCGGCGGCGCGGGCACCGGCTGGACGACGTTCAGCCGCGTGCTGCGCGACGACGGCTTGATCGCGCTCGCCGCCTTCGCGATCGGCGGCGCGGCCGCGTGCCTCGAGGACACGGTCGAGTACGCGAAGGTGCGCAAACAGTTCGACAAGCCGCTCGGCGCGTTCCAGGCGCTCGCGCACTACATGGCCGATGCGTCGACGCGAATCGACGGCGGGCGCGTGCTCGTGCACGAGGCGGCGTGGAACAGCGCGCAAGGCCGCAGCGTCGCGCGCCTCGCGCCGATGGCGAAGCTGTTCGCGTGCAACACCTATCAGGACGTGACGCGCACCTGCGCGCAGATCTGGGGCGGCGTCGCGTTCACGATCGAGTACGACACGCAGCTCTTCTTCCGGCGCGCCAAGGAGCTGCAGCTCTCGTGGTGGGACGTGCCGTACCTCGAAGAGCTCATCGCGGCCGACGTGCTCGATCGCTAGCCGCCTCCCCGAAAGTCACCAGAACGGGGACGTTCATACCTAGCGGTGACATGAGGGACACTGTTCGCTGCCAGCGGCGTGCGCAACGCAGCAGCACTGGCCCCTATGTCACCGGCAAGTATGAACGTCCCCGGGTGGTGACTTTCGGGGGCGCGCGTCGCGCGGCATGGAACTGGCACCGGGACTGCTCCGCGGCCTGCGGAGTGATTATGGCGGCGCCGATGTGGGGAGGACGTAGCGAGGCGCCTCGCCGGCGTGGGTCGGGGAGGTACGCGCGGGGCACTTGGGGCCGCGGCGCCGGCTGGCTCGGCTTTGCCCTCGTGCTCGGCTCCGTCTTCGCGCTCGTCTCCTGCTCCGCATCGGCGCCCCGCGCGGAGGACGCCGCCGCCGCGAAGGACGCGGAGACCGTGGTCGACGTCGAGACGGCGACCGTTCGGCGCGGGGCGATCGATCACTGGCTGTCGGCGCCGGGCGCGCTCGAGGCGCGGCGCGAGAGCCGCATCGGGCCTGAGGTGCAGGGCACGATCCTGCACGTCCACGTCGACGAGGGCGACCGCGTCGAGGCTGGCGCACTGCTCTTCGAGATCGACCCCGAGCCGTTCCGCCTCGCGCTGCGGCAGGCGGTAGCCGGGCTCGATCTCGCGCACGCCGAGCGCCTCCAGGTCGAGGCCGATCTCGCACGCGCGCAGTTGCTCCGCAGCGAGGGCATCCTCTCCGCGCAGCAGATCGAGAGGCTCGAGACCGCCGCGGTCGTGGCCCGCGCGCGCGAGCGCCACGCGCTCGATGCGGCGGCGCTCGCGCGGCACCACCTCGCGCAGACGCAGGTGCGCGCGCCGTACGCGGGCGGGGTCGCGGCGCGCCTCGCCGACGAGGGCACCACCGCGCTCGTCCAGCCGCAGACGATCGTGCTCGTGCTCCAGGAGACGAGCGTGCTCGAGGCGCGCGCCGCGATTCCCGAGGGCCAGCTGCTGCTCGTGCACCGCGGCGATCCCGCGCGCATTCGCATCGAGGGCCTCGCGACCGTGATCGATGGCGAGGTGTCGGCCGTGTCCGAGTCGATCGACCCCGCGACGCGCACGTACGGCGTGCGCATCCGCGTGCCGAATCCGGAGGGCGCGCTGAAGGCCGGCGTGTTCGCGCAGGTCGACATCCGCCCGCGCTCGCTCGGCGACGTCGTGCTCGTGCCGCGCGACGCGATCGATTCCGAAGGCGGCGCGTCGCGGCTGCTCGTCGTGCGCGACGGCGTCGTCACGTCCGAACGCGTGAAGCTCGGCGTCGTCTCCGAGCGGGACGCGCAGCTCCTCGCGGGCCCGCCGGTCGGCGCCGTGATCGTCGTCGGCGCGTCGGCCGGCGACGTCGCGCCCGGTATGCGCGTCCGCGCGCGCAAGCGCGAGGAGCCGGGCGCATGAGGCTCGCCGACGTCTCGATCCGCCGGCCGGTCTTCGCAGTGATGCTGATCGGCGGCCTCGTCGTGCTCGGGCTCGTCTCGATCCCGCGGCTCGGTCTCGATCTCTTCCCGCGCGTCGAGTTCCCGATCGTCACGGTCACGACCGTGCTCGAAGGCGCATCGCCGGAGACGGTCGAGCGCGAGATCTCTCAGGTCCTCGAGCAATCGGTCAACACCATCGACGGCATTCGCACGCTGTCGAGCCAGTCGAGCGAGGCGCTCTCGATCCTGTTCGTCGAGTTCGAGCTCGAGCACGACGCGCAGGAGAAGGCGCAGCAGGTGCGCGAGCGCGTCGCGGCCGTGCGCGGCGAGCTGCCGCGCGACGTGAAACCGCCCGTCGTCGAGCGCGTCGATCCCGACGCGGCGCCGATCCTCGCGGTGATGCTCGCGGGCTCGCCAAGAATCCGCGCGCTCTCGGAGCTCGCCGACAAGCGCGTGAAGCCGCGCCTCGAGCGCATCGACGGCGTCGGCAGCGTCCAGCTGTTAGGCGCGCGCCCACGCCAGATCCGCATCTGGATCGATCCGCTGCGGCTCGCCGGCTACGGGCTCGCGGTGGACGACGTGCTCGCGGCGCTCGAGCGCGAGCACGTCGAGCTGCCGGCGGGCAGGCTCGAGAGCGCGGCGGGCGAGTGGGCGCTCGAGACCGAGGCGCGCGTGACACGCCCGGAGCAGTTCGGCCGGCTCGTCGTCTCCGAGCGCGGAGGCCGCGTCGTGCGGCTCGCGGACGTGACGCGCGTCGAGGACGGGATGGCCGACGAGCGCACGCTCTCGCGGCTGAACGGCCGCCGCGGCGTCTCGCTGCTCGTGCGCCGTCAATCGGGCGCGAACACGGTCACGGTCGCGGACGCCGTGAAGGCCGAGCTCGAGCGGATCCGCGCCGAGCTGCCGCCCGGCTATGAGCTGGCGATCGCGCTCGACTCCTCCGTCTTCATTCGCAGCGCCGTCCGCGACGTCGCGATCGATCTCGCGTACGGCGCGCTGCTCGCCGCCGCGATCGTGCTCTTGTTCCTGCGCAGCGCGCGCTCGACCCTGATCACTGCGATCGCGATCCCGACCTCGCTGCTCGCGAGCTTCGTGTTCTTCTACTTCTTCGATTTCACGCTGAACACGATGACGCTGATGGCGCTCTCGCTGTCGATCGGCCTGTTGATCGACGACGCGATCGTCGTGCTCGAGAGCGCGCACCGGCACGTGCAGGCGGGCGAGGCTCCGGCTGAAGCCGCCGCGCGCGGCACGCGCGAAGTCGGGCTCGCCGTCGTCGCGAGCACGCTCGGTGTGTGCGCGGTGTTCCTCCCGATCGCGTTCATGTCCGGGCTGGTCGGCCGGTTCTTCCGCGAGTTCGGCATCGTCACCACCGCGGCGGTGCTCACTTCGATGCTCGTCTCGCTGAGCCTCACGCCGATGCTCTGCGCGCGCTTCCTGCGCGCCGCGCCGCCCGAGGAAGGGCGTGCGGCGCGGGCGCTCGACGGCTTGAATCGCCGGCTCGAGGCGTCGTACCGCCGCACGCTCGCGTGGGGTCTCGCGCACCGGCCGAGCATCGTCGCGCTCACGCTCGCGGCGGTGACGGGCGGTGTGGTGCTCGCGCGCATGCTGCCGCTGGGCTTCATCACGCCCGAAGATCGCAGCGAGCTCAACGTGTGGATCGAGCGGCCGCTCGGGAGCTCGCTCGCGCAAACGCAGGCGGACGTCGCTGCGGTCGAGCAGAGCCTGCGCGCGCTGCCCGAGGTGCGGCTCACGTTCGCGACGATCGGCCATGGCGCGAAGCGGCGCGCGAACGAGGCGGAGATCTACGTCCAGCTCGTGCACAAGAGCGAGCGCGCGAAGAGCCAGCCGGAGCTGATGGAGGACGTGCGCGAGCGCATCCACGCGCTCGCGCTGCCGTCGGTCGAGGTCTCGGTCGAGCACCTTCCGGTCGTCGCGGTCGCGGGCGGGCGCCAAGCCGAGCTGATGTACTCGTTCCAGGGCCCCGAGATCGAGCGGCTGCGCGGCTACGTCGCCGCGCTCGTCTCGCGCATGCGCGCGGCGGGCGGCTACGCGGACGTGTGGACCTCGTTCGAGACGGGCAAGCCCGAGATCGCGCTCGAGCTCGAGCGCGAGCGCGCCGCCGATCTCGGCGTGCCGGCGCTCCAGGTCGGGAGAACGCTCGCCGCGCTCTACTCCGGCGCCGACGCCGCGAGCTTCGAGGAGGGCGGCGAGCGGTACGACGTGCGCGTCCAGCTCCTGCCGGAGTACCGCGACGATCTCTCGAAGCTCGATCTCGTGCGCGTGCGCTCTTCGTCGGGCGCGCTCGTGCCGCTGCGCAATCTGGTCACGCCGCGCATCGGCAGCGGGCCGGTGCAGATCGACCGCGAGGGGCGCACGCGCTCGATCGTGGTCTACGCGAATCTCGCCGGAAAGACGGCCGGTGTCGCGGACGCCGAGGTCACGCGCTTCGCGGGCGAGCTCGCGCTCGCAGAGGGGGACCGCTTCCGCGCGGTCGGCCCGTCGCAGCGCATGCGCGAGTCCTTCGATGCGGTGCTGTTCGCGTTCGCACTCGCGCTCGGCGCGATCTACATGATCCTCGCGGCGCAGTTCGACTCGTTCTCGCAGCCGCTCCTGATCATGCTCGCGGCGCCGCTCTCGTTCGTCGGCGCGTTCGCCGCCGTCGCGCTCGCCGGCCAAGAGCTCGACATCATGGCCCAGATCGCGTTCCTGATGCTTATGGGCATCGTGATGAAGAACGGAATCCTGCTCGTCGACTACACGAACACCCTGCGCGCGCGCGGGCGGCCGCTGTTCGACGCGGTGCTGGAGGCCGGCCCAGTGCGCCTGCGGCCGGTGCTGATGACGGCGGTCTCGACGATTCTCGGCATGCTGCCGGTGGCGCTCGGCCGCGGCGACGGCTCAGAGTGGCGCAGCCCGATGGGCGTGATCTGCATCGGCGGGCTCGTCACGTCGACCGCGCTCACGCTGCTCGTGGTGCCGGTCTTCTACACGCTGTTCGCGCAGGGACAGGAAGCGCTCGGCGACCTCGTCGCGCGTTGGCGGGGAGCGCGAGCGCGCCGCGCCTCGCCGGCACCGCTCGCGCCTGCGCGCAACGAGATCACGCTCGATGCGCCAGTGACGCTGACGCCGCCGGCGGCGGTCCGCCCCGTAATCGATCTCGATACGTGCCGCGCGTGCAACTGGACTTGCAGCGCGTTCTGTCCGCTCCACGCGATTGCCCTCGGCGCCGACGGGCTGCCGCGGATCGCTACCGACCGCTGCGACGGCTGCGGGCTCTGCATCGAGAGCTGCCCGGAACGCGGAATTCGCGCGGAGGAGGCGTTTACGCCGCCGCCGCGCCAGCTCCACTAGGTGTCAGCTCCAAAGACGTTGTTCACCCGGGGTGACCTCCGGAGAGAATGGGGTTGTCGACTCCAAACCACTCTCCCGAAGGAGCCCCAGGTGAGACTTCATCCTAATGCGAAGACGACGCCGTACGCGCGCGAGCA
>DASTOI010000003.1:0-3392 GCA_035762585.1 Myxococcota bacterium | reverse complement strand
TGCCGGTGAGCGATGCGGCCGACGCGCTCGCCGCCGCGATCTGCCGCGCACAACGAAGCGGCGCGATTGCGCGGGCACAGGGCGCATCGCAGACGGGCGACGTGAGCGTCAGCGAAGCACGGCGGCTGTGGGAGGCGAGCGTCTCGCGCCGCCGCGCGCGCCCCGCGCAGTTCGTGCTGCGGGGCGCGCGATGATCGCGCGGCTCGAGGGCACGCTGCTCGAGCGCACGCCGACGCGCGTCGTGATCGACGTGCGCGGCGTCGGCTACGAGGCGTGGATCCCGCTCTCCACGTTCTCGCAGCTGCCCGACGAGGGGAAGACGGTCGCGCTGCGCATCTTCACGCACGTGCGCGAGGACGCGCTCGTGCTCTACGGCTTCGCGAGCGAAGGCGAGCGCGCGGTGTTCGAGCTGCTGCTGCACGCGAGCGGCGTCGGGCCGAAGCTCGCGCAGCGAATTCTCTCGGGCATCGACGCGAGCGCGCTCGTGCGCGCGATTCGTGCGAGCGATCTCGCGACGCTGCGTACCGTGCCGGGCGTCGGCGCGAAGCTCGCGGAGAAGATCTGCGTCGAGCTGCGCGAGCGCGCAATCGAGGTCGCCGGCCTCGCGGGCGGCACCGAGCCGGCGCGCGGCGCGGGCGGCGAAGACGACGCCGCGCGCGCGCAGCTGATCTCCGCGCTGCTGAACCTTCAGACGCCGCGGCCCAAGGCGGAGCGCGTGGCCGGCGAAGTGATCGACACGCTCGGCGCCCGCGCCGAGCTCGGCGAGCTGGTGCGCGCGGCGCTGCGGAGGCTCGCGCGATGAGCGCGCCGGTGCTCGAGAAGGCACCGCTGCCGGGCGAGGCGGCGTTCGAGGACAAGCTACGGCCGCAGTCGCTCGCCGAGATGGTCGGCCAAGATCGGCTGCGCGAGAACCTCGGCGTGTTCATCGCCGCCGCGAAGCAGCGCGGCGAGTGCCTCGACCACCTCCTCTTCTACGGGCCGCCGGGGCTCGGCAAGACCTCGCTCGCGCGCATCGTTTCCCGCGAGATGAACGCGCAGTTCCGCGCGACGAGCGGGCCGGTGCTCGAGCGCGCGAGCGATCTCGCCGCGCTGCTCTCGAACCTCGAAGCCGGCGACGTGCTGTTCATCGACGAGATCCACCGCATGCCGCCTGCGGTCGAGGAAGTGCTCTATCCCGCGATGGAAGACTTCCAGCTCGACCTCTTGATCGGGCAGGGTCCGAGCGCGCGGTCGCTGCGCATCGATCTGCCGCGCTTCACGCTCGTCGCGGCGACGACGCGCGCGGGACTCTTGACGTCGCCGCTGCGCGACCGCTTCGGGTGGTCCGCGCGGCTCGACTACTACCCGACGTCCGATCTCGTCGGCGTGCTCGTGCGTTCGGCGCGCGTGCTCGGCATCGCGCTCGAAGCGGACGCCGCCGAGGCGATCGCGCAGCGCGCGCGAGGGACGCCGCGCATCGCGAATCGGCTGCTGCGCCGCGTGCGCGACTTCTCGGCGGTCGAGCGGGGACCGGACAAGCCGATCAGCGCGGAAGCTGCGCGCTCCGCGCTCGAGCGGCTCGAGGTCGACGCGGCCGGCTTCGACAAGCTCGACCGATCGCTCCTGCTCGCGCTGATCGAGAAGTTCGGCGGCGGTCCCGTCGGCATCGAGACGCTCGCCGCCGCGCTCTCCGAGGATCGCGGGACGCTCGAGGACATCGTCGAGCCGTTCCTGATCCAAGGCGGCTTCCTGGACCGGACGCCGCGGGGCCGCGTCGCGACGCGGCGGGCCTACGACCATCTCGGGATCGCGCCGAGCACAGGGACGAGGCAGGGCGCGCTGTTCTAGCGAGGCCCCGCCGGCGCCGTATTCCCGCCGGCAGCTCCCGCGCAAATGCTCAGCCTCGATCCGTCGCTCGCCGATAGAGGCGAGGATGATCCGCGGTGTTGCGACATTGCTCGCGTTCGTGCTGCTGGCGCTCGCGGGCTGGAGTCTCGGCGTCACGTTCGCGCCCGAAAACGGCGTCGTGGATGCCGTGGACACGGCGCTGCGCGGCGCACTGAAGGCCGCCGGGCTCGGCGAGCACGCGAAGCGTCTGATCGGGGTCGTGCCGGGCGGCGCGGCCGCGGCGCTCGGGCTCGCGATCGCGGCTGTCGGCCAGAAGCTCGGAGGCGAGCGAGAGCAGAGCGCGGCGCCGAAGTCTGCCGGCGCCGCAGAGCGGCCGAAGCTCGACGCCAAGACGCTGCGCAAAGTCGAGAAGGCAGCGGCGAAGCTCGCGAAGCAGGGCGATCTGATCGGCGCCGGCGATCTGTGCGCCGAGAGCGGACTGCCCGAGCCCGCGGTCAAGTACTTCACCGAAGCGAAGGAGCTCGTGAAGGCCGCCGAAGTGCGCCAAGACCAGAACCGCTTCGAGGACGCCGCGGACCTGTTCGCTCAGGCGGGGCGCTTCGAGAGCGCGGGCGCGCTGTTCGCGTCGCGCAGCCAGTGGGAGAAGGCCGCCGACAACTACCGCAAGGCCGGCCGCATGAGCGTCGCCGGAGAGATGTACGAGAAGGCGCAGAATCCGAAGCTCGCGGGCGAGTGTTACATGCGCTGCGAGTTCTACCGGCACGCCGCGCAGCAGTTCCTCCAGGTGCAGGATTGGAAGCGCGCCGCGCAGGCCGTCGAGAAGGCGCTCGAGGAAGAGCTCAACAATCCGGCCGCCGGTCAGGACCGCGAGAAGGCGAAGGAGCTGAAGAAGCTCGTCCTGCAGTCGGCCAAGCTCCACGAGCAAGCCGGTGACCTCGAGGCGGCGCTGCGCGCGCTCACGCAGGGCCAGTGCTGGGCAGCCGCTGCGGAGATCGCCGACCGCGCCGGTCTGCACGAGCGCGCCGCCGACCTGCACCAGCGCGCAGGCAACGTCCCGAAGGCCGCGGAGGCGCTGCGCAAGCTCGGCGAGAACGCGGCCGCCGCGCAGATGCTCGGCGAGCACCTGCGCGAGAAGGGCCAGGAGGAGGAAGCGGCGGCGCTGCTGATCGAGGCCGGCGACTTCGGATCGGCCGCCGACCTCTACCGCAAGCGGGAAGACTGGAAGCGCGCGGGCGAGGCGTACGAGAAGGGGGGCGACGCCGTCCGCTCGGCCGAGATGTTTCGCCTGTCAGAAGAATGGGACCGCGCGGCGTCCGCTTACGAGCGCGCGCGCCATTTCCGCGAGGCCGCGGAGTGCGCGGCGCAGCTCGGGGACGGCCGGCGCGAGGCGGGCTACCTCGCGCAGGCAGGCCAGCACCTCGCGGCGGCGCGCGTGCTCGCGCGCGAAGGCCTCGACGAGGAGGCGATCAAGGGGCTCCAGCAAGTGGCGCCCAGCTCGGGGGATTTCCGCGAGGCGTCGGCGCTGCTCGGCGAGATCTTCCGGAAGAAGGGGAAGCACAGCCTCG
>DASTOI010000002.1:0-7489 GCA_035762585.1 Myxococcota bacterium | reverse complement strand
CGAGGACGACGAGCTCGCGCGTCTCGCGGACGAGCCGCTCGGCGAACACGCGTGGCGCGAGATCGCGGCGCGCGTCTGCGCGCGCGAGCGCGACGCGTGCGTCGAGCGCGCGCGCTTGCTCGGGCTCGCGGTCGCGCCGGCGGATGCGCCGCGCGAGGCCCCCGCCAGCTGGCTCCGCATCGCGGCGCACGGGCCGAGCGCGGCGCCGCGCCCGCTCGCGGCGCCGCTCGTCGTCGATCTCTCGTCCCTCTGGGCCGGCCCGCTCGCGGCACGCTTGTTACGGATCGCCGGCGCGCGCGTCGTGAAGGTCGAGGCCACGCGCCGGCCCGACGGTGCGCGGCGCGGGAACGCGGCGTTCTTCGACCGCCTGAACGCGGGCAAAGCTTCCGTCGCGCTCGATTTCGCGGAATGCGAGGGCGTCGCCCGCCTCCGCGCGCTGCTCGAGCGCGCCGACGTCGTGATCGAGAGCGCGCGCCCGCGCGCGCTGCGCCAGCTCGGAATCGACGCCGAGGCGTGGGTGCGCGCGCAGCCGGGGCGCGTCTGGCTCTCGATCACGGGCTACGGCCGCGCCGCGCCGGGCAGCGATTGGATCGCCTTCGGCGACGACGCCGCGGCTGCAGCAGGCCTTTGCTGGTGCGTGCCGACCGGCGCGCCGCTCCTCGTCGGCGACGCGATCGCGGATCCGCTCGCCGGCCTGCACGGCGCGCTCGCGGCGCAGCGCTGCTGGCGGCGCGGCGAGGGCGCGCTGCTCGACGTCGCACTGTCGGGCGTCGTCGCGCACGCGATCGCGAACGCGGGCGCCGCGCGCGAGCCGTGCCCCGCGCCCGTCGCGCGGCCGCCTCGTCTGCTCGGTGCCGCGCCGCCGCGCGCGCGCGCGCTCGGCGCCGACACACGCGCCGAGCTCGGCATCGCCTAAAGCCCGCGAGCGGCAAGTCACCAGATCGGGGACGTTCATACCTACCGGTGACTTGCGGGACACTCCTCGCGCCCGAGGCTGGCACGTAGGTCACCACGAAGTATGAACGTCCCCGAATTGGTGACTTGCGGGCGGTCAGCGGCCTTTGTCGAGGTCGCGGACGCGTTCGGGGCCGACTTGGCCGGCGCCGACGACGTAGCCGAGCGCGCGGAGCTGGGCGAGCTCCATCTCGTCGATCTCGACGCTCTTCGTCTCGCCCCACGGCGTCGCGCTGGCGGCGAACGACGCATCGAGCTGCGGGCGCAGCTCTGCGAGCCACGCCGGCGGGTTCGCGCTCAGGTTGCGCCGCTCGCGCGGGTCCGTCGCGAGATCGAACACCTGGAGCGTCTCGTCCGGCTGCGCGCGGTTGTAGATCACGCGCTGATTCTCGCGCTGGAGGCTCGCGAGCGGCCGCGGCTCCATCGCGATCTGCCCCCACACCTGGTCGAGATAGGCCTGCGCAGGCGGCACGTCGGTCCTCTCGCCGCGCGCCGCCGCCAACATCGCTGGAACCAGCGAGACGCCGTCGGCGCCCTGAAGCGCGGGCAGCCCGAGCAGGTCGAGCACGGTCGGCCAGATGTCGACGTTGCGCACCAGCGGATCGACGATGAGCCCGCCGTCGACGCGGAACGGCAGCGCCATCAGCAGCGGGACGTGCACGACCTCCTGGTACAGGTTGCGCGCGTGGCCCTCGGCGCCGTGCTCGCCGAACGCCTCGCCGTGGTCCGACGTGATTACGACGATGGTGCGCTTCGAAAGATCCAGGTCGTCGAGCGTCGCGAGCACCGCGGCGACGTTGCGATCGGTCCAGTGGATCGAGCGGTCGTACACGCCCGAGATCGACGTCCCGAACGGCAGCTCGGCGGCGACGTCGTCGTAGACGTACTGGTGCAGGTCCATGTAGTGCAGGTAGAGCAGGAACTTCTGGTTGCGATTGCTGCGCAGGAACTCCTGCGCGGCGAGCGTGATGTCCTCGTCGGTGCCGGGGACCCGCGCTTCGGCGCGCCCGCGGCGCTCGAGGTTCGCCGGATCGGAGCGCTGCTGCGGCCGCAGGTAGATCTCGAAGCCCTGTCCGAAGCCGAAGTTCGGGGCGACCCACCCGTTGCGATAGATCCCGGCGGTCGTGTAGCCGGCTTGGCGGAAGATCTCGGCGGGAAGCGTCGCGGCGTCGGGGATCGCGTGATCGAAGCGCGTCACGCCGCTGCGCTGCGCGAAGAGTCCGGTCCACAGCGACGCCATCGAGCACTTCGTCCAGCTCGACTGCGCCTGCGCGTTCTCGAAGCGCACGCCGCTGTCCGCGAGGCCGTCCATCACCGGGCTGGTCGGCTGCGGGTACCCGTAGCTCGAGAGACGATCGGCGCGCAGCGTGTCGATCAGGATGAAGATGACGTTGACGTCGTCGCGCTCTTTCAGAGCCGGCAGGTCGGTCGCGATCTCGCCCGCGGGACGCGACGGGCCGCGGATCCGGAACATCGACGCGAGCCCGCCGAGCGCGAGCAGCGCGGCGAGCGTGAAGTAGGTCCAAGGCGAGTCCAGGATCCGTCGCAGCAAAGGGGCCTCCCCGTCCAGAGTGAGTCTCGGGGAGCCGCCGCGGGGTGACGCGCTCTCAGACGAGGACTCGCGATCTCAGGCGCACAAAACGACGAGGCGGCCACCCTCACGGGTGACCGCCTCGAGTTTTCTTGCGCGAATCGCTCGCGCGCTGCGCTAGCGCAGCTTGCGGCGGCCGATCAGCGCCAGGCCGAGGGCGCCGGTGCCGACGAGCGCCAGCGTGCCCGGCTCCGGGTACACGAGGCGCAGGAACGTCGGCGACGAGGTGTCGCTGTTCGCGAGGCCGCGGATGCGCAGCCGGCCGAGCGACACGAGGTTGATGATGGTGTTGCCGCCACCCGTCACGCTCACGCCGCCAGTCGCCATCACGTCGGGAATCGCCAAGAAGTTCGACGTGAGGCCGGTCTGCGTGACGGCGCCGAGGTGCCACACGTCAGAGCGGATCTGAACCTGGAGCGACGGGCTCGGCGAGGTTGTCGGGTTCGGCAGCGTCACCGTGCCGCCGATGCCTGCGTTCACCGGGACCGGGATCAGCGTGAACGACGGGGCGACCTTGCCGAACTTCGCCATCACGCGGACGAGGCCCATCAACCCCGAAGCCGGGCTGATGTCGGCCTGCCCGGTGGTGCCAGAGATCCCACCGTTCATCGTGAACGTCACGTTGAGGCCCACGACCGGCGCCGCGAACGGGCCGCCCGGGTTCGGGATCACCGGCCCGGTCGGAACCGGCGGCGCGGTCGTGAAGCCCGTCGGGCATGAGGTCGCGCCCGGGTTCACGATGCAAAACGCGATCGCGAACGCGCTGCCGGGATCGAGCGTGAACGCACCCGTGCTCGTGTTCAGCGTGCCGGTCGGCGATCCGCCGGTCGGCGTCCCTAATACGAGCGGCACACCCTGGAGCGTCTGGGTGTACGTCGCGGATAACAACTGATCCGCATTCGCCGTCGTGGCGAGCAACATCGCCGCGCCGGCTGCAAGGAATCTCAACTTTCGCATTTCATCTCTCCTCTGATCGCCGGCGGAAGAGCGGCACCCTGCCTACGCCGCCAACGATCGAACGCGGTGTCCGATCTGCAAGGCAAGTGCCACGCGCAACCTGCCTTGCGCGGCCTGCCGAGAGCGGCCTAAGTGATTGACTTCATTGAGATAAAAATGTGACGCGGAGTCGGGTCAACATGCACAGATGAGCCGGGTGGAACACGCCTTCCTCCTGCGACGGAAAACTCATTCCACCGACTCGGGTGGGGGGATTTCTGCGTCACCGCGGCGCGTTCCATCGCTACTCCATGGCGGCTCGGCCTCCGCGCGCACTCTGGCAGGTGCCCTCCGGTGCGGGCGGACGCGAGCTGCGCGGTCGCGCAAGGAGAGACTCGATGCTCGGAAACCGAACGCCGCGCCGCCGCGGCGCGCTCGCGCTGGCGCTCGCCGCGCTGTGGCTCCTCGCGAGCTGCAGCGACGATGGAGGCGGCACGCTCGAGCAAGCGAAGGAGCTGCAGACGGCCGGCTCGCACGCGCAAGCCGAGGTGCTGCTCGCGAAGTATCTCGAGGCGCATCCCGGCGACGCGGAGGCGAGCTTTCGTCGCGGGCTCTCGTTGATCGCGCTCGGCCGCAACAGCGAGGCGGTCTTCCCGCTGCGCAACGCGCTCGACTCTCCCGAGATCGGCAAGCAGGCCGGCCTCGTGCTCGCCGGCACGCTGCTCAGCACGCGAAATTTCGACGCCGCGATCGAGGCGGCCGACGGCGTGCTCGCGAAGGAGCCCGGCAACGAGGGCGCGCTCGTCACGCGCGCCCGCGCCGCGATCGGCGCGAGCAAGGCGGCGCTCGCGCTCGCCAGCATCGATGCGCTGGAGAAGGCGAAGCCCGGGGACCTAATGCCTCTCTCGCTGCGCGCCGAGGCGTACGCGCTGATCCCCGAGAAGGTCGGCGAGGCCGAGAAGCTCTACGGCCAGCTCGAAGCCGCCGACTGGGCCGACGACGAGCAGGGTCCGGGCCGCGCATGCCTCGCGCGCGCGCGGGTCGTGTTCGAGCGCGCCAAGGATTCGAAGCGCGCGGCAGAGATCGCGACGGCGTGCGCCGAGAAGTACGCCGCGCATGCGCCGATCGTGCTCGGCGCGGCGTCGATGTTCGACGTCCTCGAACGCCGGGACGAGGCGACGCAGCTGGTGAAGGACAGCTTCGAGAAGGACCCGTCGAACATCGAGCTGCGCGCGGCGCTCGCGCAGCGCCTGGTCTCCGACGACGAGTTCGCCGAGGCCGAGAAGCTCGTCACCGACGAGGCCGAGCGCCGCAACACTTCCGCGAGCTGGTCTGCGCTCGCGAATCTGCGCCGCCGCCTGCAAAACCTCGACGGTGCGCTCGAAGCGGTCGATCGCGCGATCGCGGTGGCCGGTGGCGAGGAGCAGCAGGAGCTGCGCGCCGATCGCGCGGACCTGCTGATCGACCTCGGGCGCACGCAGGAGGCGGAGGCCGAGCTCGAGCAGATCGAGAACGCGCTGCTCCGCAGCATCATCGAGGGCCGGCTCGCCGAGACGCGCAACGAGAACGAGCTCGCGCTCGAGAAATACACCGCGGCGCTGGCGCAGTGGCCTGATAACTGGGGCGTGCGCGCGCGCGCGGCGCGCCTCGCGTACGACGCGGGCGACGTCGACCGCGCGCTCGCCGAGCTGCGCGAAGTGACGCGCCACGCGCCGAAGGAGACCGACGCCTCGCTGCAGATGGCGCAGATCCATCTCTCGCGCGGCGAGATGCAGGACGCGTACGCGTTCGCGTGGCGCCACGTGAACGAACGCGGCGCGACGGGGCCCGAGGGTCACCTCGTCGCGGCGCGCGCAGCGGCGGCCGCTCGGCGCACCGAGGAGCTCCAGAAGACGCTCGAGGATCTCGGCCGGCGCGGCGAGGGAGAGTTCGCGGGCATCGCGCTCGCGGAGAACGCGCGCATCACGGCCTCGCTCAGCGACGCGCGGCGGGCGCTCGAGGGCCTCGACACGGGCGTCGCGCGTTCGAAGCTCGATCTCGCGAAGCCGCAGAACGCGGCGGTGGTGCGCCAGGCGGCGCTGCTCGCGTTCGAGCTCGAGGGCGTCGACGCGGCGCTCGCGCGCGTCGCTGCGGTGCTCGCGAAGGCCCCCGGCCGCGCCGATCTGATCGCGCTGCGCGCGACGTTGCTCGGCAACGCCGGGCGCTTTGCCGAAGCCCGCGCCGCAGCGGAGCAAGCGCTCGCGGCGAACGCGGACGAGCCGCTCGCGCACGTCGCGCTCGGCCTCGCGCGCCGCGGAACCGGCGATGCGAAGGGCGCGGTCGAGAGCTTCGACCGCGCGCTCGCGCTCGACGCCTCGATGTCGGAGGCGGGTTATCTCGCCGCGCAGACGCTGGTCGCGAGCGGCGACCCCGCCGCCGGCAAGCAACGCCTCGAGCAGCTGGTCCGGATCTATCCCGATCACGCGGCCGCGCTGAACGACCTCGCGTGGATGCTCGCGGAGGAGGGCACGGATCTCGCGCGCGCGGGCAAGCTCGCCGAGCAGGCGTCGCGCCTCGACGGCCGCGCCGAGATGCTCGACACGTTCGGCTACGTGCGATTCAAGCAGGAGCGCTTCGAAGAGGCGGCGCGCGCGTTCCGCCGCTCGCTCGACAAGAACGCCGGCTACGCGACCGCGCGCTACCACCTCGCGCTCGCGCTCGATCGCAGCGGCGACCGCGACGGCGCGAAAAAGGAGCTCGAGCTCGCGCTCGCGAGCGGCGCGTTCCCACAGGCGGACGCCGCGAAGACCGAGCTCGCGCGGCTCGAAGGTCGGACGACGGGAACACGATGAGACACAGCAGGGTGCCCATGAAGCGGCGCGCGCTCGCCGCGCTCGCAATCGTTTGCCTCGCGGGCTGCGGCGCGGAGGAGCGCGCAGCGACGCGCATCGCGCGAGCCAACGAGCTCGTGGCCGCGGGCAAGTTCGAGGAGGCGCAGTTCGAGCTGCGCAACGCGCTGAAGGCGGAGCCCAAGAACGCGGACGTGAACTACCAGCTCGCGCGGCTGATGCACCGCCGAGAGCGGCTCCCCGACGCCGTCTTCTTCTACGAGGAGGCGCTGCGTCTGGATCCGCGCCACGCCGACGCCGCATTGACGCTCGCGTTCTTGATGCTCGGCGACGACGTCGACTACTCACAGCGGCTGGTCGACGGCGTGATCGAGCGCGATCCGAAGAACGCGCTGGCGTGGGTGCGGCGCTCGGACATCGCGCTCGCGCGAGGCGATGCCGACGCTGCGCTGTCCGCCGCGCTGACGGCGGCCGAGCTCGCGCCGCAGAGCGCCCGCACGCAGATCCAGGCCGGCCTCGTCCACCGCGCGCGCATCCGCAAGCACAAGTTGTTGAAGGAGCCGGTGCCGGATTCGGTCTACGAAGACGCGCTCGCGGCGTTCGAGCGCGCGAGCGAGGGCGAGGACGATTCGCGCGATCATCAGTCCGTCGCGTTGGCGTGGGTCGAGCGCGCGAACACGCTCGCGAGCTGGCCGGCGCGCGCTGGCGAGGCGGGGGCCGCGTATCGCGAAGCGTTCGAGGCGGCGCGCAAGCTGGGCGGCTCGTACGACGCCGCGCTCGATGCGGCCCTCACGCATGCGCGCAGGACGCAGGACGCGGAGCTCCAGCGCTGGGCGCTGGAGAGCGGCGTCGAGGTGTATCCGGAGCGACTCGAGCTTTGGAGGAGCCTCGCGCGCGCGACCGAGGAGCCGGGAGCGTCTTCGTCACCGACGCTCGAGCGCATGATCTCCAGGCGCGCGAAGGACGCGCGAGCGCACTCGGCGTACGCGCGCGATCTCGCCGCGCGCGGGCGCGCGAAGGACGCGCTCGCTCACCTCGATGCGGTGGCGCCGCGGCTCGACGAGCCCGCCGTCGCCCGATTCGCACAGGTCGAGATCGCGTCGGCGGCGGGAGACGTCGAAGCCGCGAAAGCCGCGGCCGCGCGGCTCGCGAAGGAGCACGCCGGGAGCTTCGAGGACCG
>DASTOI010000001.1:0-3822 GCA_035762585.1 Myxococcota bacterium | reverse complement strand
TCCAACATCATGATCGTCCTGAACGGCTCGCGCACCACCGGCGGCGCGCGCGGCGGCACCGGCAGCAACATCACGCTGACCGAGGAGGACGCGCAGGCCCTGCAGCGCGACGTGCCCTCGGTCGAGGTGGCGGCGCCATCGGTGCAGGGCCGCTTCCAGCTCGTCTCCGGCAACACCAACTGGTCGACGAGCGTCCTCGGCATCAGCGAGGACTACATGACCGCGCGCAACTGGCAGATCGACCAGGGCCGCGCCTTCAACGAGACCGAATTCAAGAGCGCGGGCAAGGTGGTGCTCCTCGGCTCGACCGTAGCCGAGCGGCTGTTCCCGGGCGAGGACCCGATCGGCAAGGTGATCCGCATCAACAAGGTGCCGGTGCAGATCGTCGGCACGCTCGTGACCAAGGGCCAGACGCCGTTCGGCCAGGATCAAGACGACACGGCCTTCATCCCGATGAGCACGGCCAAGAAGCGCGTGCTCGGCGGCCGCTGGGTGAAGAGCAACCTCGTGGGGCAGATCACGGTCAAGGTGCGCGACGCCGAGAACGTGGGCGAGGCGGAGACGCAGGTCGCGACCCTGCTGCGCCAGCGCCACCGCATCGGCGAGGGCGCCCAGGACGATTTCAACATCCGCAACATCTCGCAGTTCCTGGCGGCGCGGGCGGAATCGACGCGCGTCATGGGCATCCTTCTCGCCTCCGTCGCCGCCGTCAGCCTCCTCGTCGGCGGCATCGGCATCATGAACATCATGCTCGTCTCGGTCACCGAGCGAACGCGCGAGATCGGCATCCGCCTCGCGATCGGCGCGCTCGGCCGCGAAGTGCTGACCCAGTTCCTGGTCGAAGCCGTCGCGCTCTCCTCGCTCGGCGGCACGGTCGGCATCGCGCTCGGCCTCACCGCCGCCTACTTCGGCTCCGACGCCCTCGGCGTCCCGTTCGTCCCTCAGCTCGACGTCGCGCTGTTCGCGTTCGGCTTCTCCGCCGCGATCGGCATCGCGTTCGGCTACTGGCCCGCACGAACCGCCGCGCAGCTCGACCCGATCGAGGCGCTGCGGCACGAGTGAAGCGAGGCAGCCCCGCCCACCTATCTTGCGCGCCTTCGGGCCCTTAGCTCAGCGGTCGAGAGCACCCGGCTCATAACCGGAGAGACCCTGGTTCGAATCCAGGAGGGCCCACGCGTAAGGTTGCGGAGTTGCTTGTCGCCAACGCGCTGATTTGCGCTCCGCTTCACCGCGCCGAGTTGCAGCTCCTTCGCACCCTCGCAAGCGAGGCGCGCTGGCGCCCGCAGCACCTCGACGAGCGCGTTGCCCGAGAGCCGCGCATAGCGGCGCGTCGACTTGGACCGAACGGCGCGCCGAATCTCGTCTGTCACGATGCTGTGCTCCGTACCGTCGCAGAGCGAGATGTGCGGCGAGGCTATTCCCGCGCCTGTTGTCATTTCGCTGACACGAATGGAAGTTCCATCGCTATCTCGCGGAATCGACACAGCGCGTTTGCCAGTTGCATCTGCCGCGGGCTCCTGCACGCCGGCTCGAACAGGCGCGGATTGGCGATGATGATCGCCGCGCACTTCGCGCGCGAGGTCGCGACATTGAGGCGGTTCAGGCTGTAGAGGAACTCCATTCCGCGCGGCGCATCCTCAGGGCGAGAGGTCGCCATCGCGTAGATCGCGACCGGCGCCTCGCGACCCTGGAAGCGATCCACAGTGCCGACGTTCTCGGCGATCGCTGGCGCGCGCTCCGCGATGCGCGCGACGTGCGCGTTGAAGGGCGCGACGACCAGAATGTCGCTCGCTGCCAGCTGCGAGGTGACGCCATCGAAGTTGACCCAATGCGAACCCGTCGCGAGCAGCCGCGCGACGAGTCGCGCCACGAGTTCCGCCTCCTCGTCCGAAGCGTTGCGGTTGCCATCGTGCGAGATCTCGCACAGGAAGAGCCCGGCGCCCTCGATCGGACCGCCTGTGAGGCGCTGGAGATCGAGAGCGCGCTGCGGCGTGGGGCGCAGCTTGTTCTCGTAGAACACCTCCGACGTGAAGGCGCACAGCTTCGAGCCGAAGCGCCACGTCTCGGGCAAGAACACGCCGCGCTCCGCGGGCATGGTCTTGTGCCCGCCGAGCATGTGCTCCAGCACCGAGACGCTCACGCCTTCGGGGTGCGCGCCCTTGCTCGGTTGCTCGAGTTGTTGGGGATCGCCGAGGAGCACGAGGCTCTTCGCCGCTTGCGAGACGGCGAGCGCGTTCGCGAGGGACATCTGGCCGGCCTCGTCGATGAACAGCACGTCGACTTGCTTGCGAAGCTCAGGGCGGGCCCACAGCCATGCCGTGCCGCCGAGTACGTCCGTGCCGTGGGTGCGAAGGAGTCGCAACGCTTCGTCGTTGCCTTCGACGGTTGTGACGGCGGCGTGCTCGCCCTCTCCGTCCTCCGCCTCCTCCGCAGAGTCCTTGTGCGCGAGTCGCACGGCCTGTCCTCGCTTCGCGGCCTCGCGCGCGACGGCGTCGAGCAAGTTGCGGATGACCTTATGGCCCGTCGCGGTGATTCCGACCTTCTTCCCGACGCGCACGAGATCGCAAATCATCTGGCCGCCGGTGAATGTCTTTCCCGCGCCCGGCGGACCTTGAATCGCAAGCACCTGCGCATCGAGCGCGAGCACGTCGCGGGTTTTCGGAGGGGACGCTCGTAACAACTCCAGGGCAAGCACGTCGGAGCTTCCATCGGCGATGCCTGCCCCGATGGCGAAGAGCGCCTGCTCCATCGCGGCGGGATCGACCCACTTGTGCTTGAAGGCGGACGTCGGCCGCCAGCTCCGCCGACTCGGGCCTATGAGCACGTCGAGCGTGTGCGCCGCGCGATCGACGCTCGCGACCTTTGCCCAGGTCTTCTCGTCCTTCAGCTTGAGCTCGTCACCTTTGCGAAGCTCGAGCTCCTGAGGTGGGAACGAGAAGCGCAGCACAGTGCTCTGCTTGACCTGGCGGACCTCGCGCATGAACGCGAGTCCTGCGACAGCCGCGCGCTCGTCGAGCAGCTCATCCTCGGGCAAGTCGCGCAGACGGAAGTACTCCCACCACACGGCCTTGTCTTCGCGGCGATGCCAATCGAGGAGATACGCCGCGAGGTACCGCTCGCGACCCTCGACTTCGAGGAGCCGGGCGCGCAGCACTGCGACTCGGTGCTCCTTCTCGCTCAGCGGCTCGGAGGCTTCACCGGATTTGAGCTCGGGGCGCGCGATCTCGGCGCCGCTCGCGATCCGCTCCGCGCGCAGTTGTTCCAACCAATCGCGCAGACGCAGCGCCGAGATGCAGTCGTCGCGGTTGTATCCCTCGACTGCGCCGCACACGGATGGATCCAGCTCGCCGAACGCGTCGAGCTCGAGCGCAAGCTCCACAGCTTGCAGGTGCTTGCGCGCGTTCTTCAGATCGACGCTGCGGGTGAATCCGTAGAGCGGCTCCAGATTCTTGATCGAGTAGCGCTCGACGCCCGCACGCAAGCTCTGCCGCACGACGCCATAGAGATCGACGAATGCACCCGCGCGAAGCAGCGCGTCGAGTTCCCGCTCGCGCGTCGCGAAGCGGCCCATCAAGCGCTTGAACGCGGAGGGCTCGTAGGGCGCATAGTGGAAGACATGCGCGCCTGGGTGGGCTGCGCGCGCCGCGTGAATGAGATCGATCACTTCCTCGAACGCGGCACGCTCGGCCGCCGGCGACTCCGCCCAGATCGCGTGATAGGTGGGTTCTCCGTTCGCGCCACGCGTCCCGATCCCGAACAGGTATTCGCGCCCGCCCTCACCGATCTCGCCTGCGAACGGCGCGCCTTCGAGATCGAGGAAGA